>CAYZKX010000157.1:0-6010 GCA_964479055.1 uncultured Flavobacteriaceae bacterium | reverse complement strand
GTAGTGGAGCTGCAAAACAGTGGTTTTGAGGTTGTGATCATTGATGACCTTTCCAATTCAAGTATTGAGATCTTGGATCGCATCACAAAAATTACGGGTCACAAACCACAATTTGTACAAATTGATCTAAAAGAAAAAGATAAAGTTCACGAATTCTTCACTCACCATACCGATATTCATGGAGTTATTCATTTTGCTGCGAGTAAAGCCGTTGGTGAAAGTGTTGAAAAACCACTGCTGTATTATGAGAACAATATCAACACTTTGATCTATTTGATCGGGGAACTCAAAAAATTAGAACATTCAAATTTCATATTCAGCTCTTCATGTACCGTCTATGGTCAAGCCGAACATTTACCAATAACGGAAGATGAATCCGTAAAAGTAGCAGAGTCACCTTATGGGAATACAAAACAGATAGGAGAAGAGATCATTCAGGATGTGTGTAAAATAAGCTCCGATTTTAAAGCTATTTCATTGCGGTATTTTAATCCTATTGGAGCGCATCAAAGTGCATTAATAGGTGAGCTTCCTATTGGCGTTCCACAGAATTTGGTTCCTTATATCACACAAACCGCAATTGGTCTAAGGGATCAGCTTTCGGTATTTGGTAATGACTACCCAACGCATGATGGTACTTGTATTAGAGATTATATACATGTTGTTGATTTGGCACAGGCACACGTTGTTGCCTTAGAACGATTGCTAAAGTCAAAGCACGCCTCCAATTATGAAGTTTTTAATTTGGGTACGGGAAAGGGGAGTTCAGTTCTTGAAGTCATCCAAGCCTTTGAACGTGTTTCAAGTCACAAATTGAACTTTAGATTTACCGACCGTCGTACCGGAGACGTGACTTCCGCTTATGCCAATACCGATAAAGCAAATAAGGTGTTGGGTTGGAAGGCTCAAAGCTCTCTTGATGAGGCAATGTTGTCCGCTTGGCAATGGGAACAGGCACTTCAAAAAAATTCATAACTTAGACCCACTAATTATTAACTAATCAACTATTGACTCATGAAACATTTAGTTTGTGTGATCGCAATTCTACTATCGATCAACATTTCTGCCCAAGACACTTATTTACAATGTGGTAAATTGATCGATACCAAAACTGGTACAATACTTTCAAATAAAACCGTTGTTGTTTCGGGCAAAAAAATAATATCTGTCGAGGATGGTTTTATTGAAGGAAAAAATGAAAAGGATAGTACTATAGACCTTAGAAACAAAACCGTAATGCCTGGTTTAATTGACATGCATGTTCATGTCGAAGGTGAAAGTAACCCAAGAGCATATATGGATCGATTTACAAAAAATGAAGCCGACGTTGCTTTTGGTTCACTTAAACATGCTAATGTTACCTTAATGGCAGGGTTTACAACAGTTAGAGATATGGGTGGCAGTGGCGTAAATATAGCATTGCGAGATGCTATTGCAAGAGGAGAAGTAATAGGTCCTAGAATTGTTACTGCTGGAAAAGCAATTGGAACAACTGGTGGTCATGCGGACCCAACCAATGGTGTGCGAAGTGAACTTAGAGGTGATCCAGGACCAAAAGAAGGTGTAATAAATAGTGTAGATGATGCTAAGAAAGCTGTGCGTCAACGCTATAAAAATGGAGCTGATGTTATTAAAATAACAGCTACAGGTGGTGTACTAAGTGTAGCCAAAAATGGGCAAAATCCTCAGTTTACATTGGAAGAAATTGAAGCCATTTGTAAAACAGCTAAAGATTATGGCATGACCATAGCAGCGCATGCTCACGGTGATGAAGGAATGCGTAGAGCAGTTTTAGGAGGTGTAACAACTATAGAACATGGTACTTTGATGAGCGAAGCTACTATGGATCTAATGATCGAAAGAGGAACATATTACGTGCCTACCATCACAGCAGGGAAACAAGTAGTAGAGAATGCCAAAATAAAAGGCTATTTCCCTGATGTAATTGTACCTAAGGCACTAGAAATAGGGCCTAAAATTCAATCTACCTTCGAAAAGGCCTATAAGCGTGGAGTCAAAATTGCATTTGGAACAGACGCTGCAGTGTATCCTCATGGTGAGAATGGACGAGAATTTGGGTATATGGTTGAAGCAGGAATGCCTGCAATTGAAACCATACAAGCTGCAACAATAACCAATGCTAAAGTATTAGGAATGCAAGATCAATTGGGCCAAATATCAAAAGGGTATATTGCCGATATTGTGGCAACCGATGCGGATCCTACGGAGGATATCAATACAATGAAAAATGTCACTTTTGTTATGAAGGAAGGTAAGATTTACAAGAAATAACTATAAAAACAGCCTTGATTATTCAAGGCTTTTTTTTGAATTTTTCTTTACAATTAAAGCTGCCGTAAGAAGTATGATCATTCCGGACGTAACCGACATATCGGCAATATTGAAAATGCCTGTTTTAAATATACCGCCTAAATCGATTCTCCAAAAGTCAGTTACTGAGCCTCTAACTACGCGATCATAGATGTTTCCAATACCACCACCAAGGATAAAGCAGAATCCCACTAATGATAGACGATCCATATACTTTTCTCTAAAAACATGAACTAGCACCATACTCAACACAATGATTGGTAAGATCAACAATAAAATTATTTTTAATGTTGGACCTAGATCACTCCCCATACCCAAAAAGGCACCTTCGTTTTCTACATTGGTGAGTATGAACTTATCACCAATTATTTCTGATACAGTACCAGGTTCAACATTAGCGCGGATCCAGATTTTAGAAATTTGGTCTACTACAATATTAAATGCGATTAATAGAATTATAAATACAGAACGGCGCGACATACTAACTATCAGAATTTATTGAAGCCGATGAAGCCTCTGACTCGCGATTGATCTTTTTAACCAATCCTTGAAGTACACGGCCAGGACCTACTTCAATAAATTGAGATGCACCATCACTTATCATTTGCTGTATAGATTGCGTCCATTTAACAGGAGCGGTTAACTGCGAAATCAGATTACTTTTTATTTCCGATTCGTTTAATACAGCACTGGCAGTAACATTTTGATAAATTGGGCAACGTGGTGAATTAAAAGTTGTGTTCTCAATAGCTTCAGCCAATTTCTCTCGAGCAGGTTCCATTAAAGGAGAGTGAAATGCACCACCAACAGGCAGCACTAATGCACGTCTAGCCCCGGCTGCTGTTAATGACTCACAAGCCGTATTGATGGCATTGACCTCGCCTGAAATTACTAATTGACCTGGGCAATTGTAATTGGCGGCTACAACTATTCCATTGGTAGACTCACATACACCTTCCACTACAGCGTCCTCTAAACCTAGAACGGCAGCCATTGTTCCAGCCTGAAGCTCACAAGCCTCTTGCATTGCTTGGGCACGAGCAGCAACTAATTTCAAACCATCTTCAAACGTTAGTGTACCATTGGCAACCAATGCTGAAAATTCTCCCAAAGAATGACCAGCAACCATATCGGGATTAAAATCATCACCCAATGCCTTCGCTAGAATAACCGAATGTAAAAATATAGAAGGTTGGGTCACTTTAGTTTCTTTTAGATCCTCAGCAGACCCTTCAAACATAATATCAGTAATAAGAAACCCAAGAATACTATTGGCTTGTTCAAAAAGATCCTGGGCTTCAGGTGAGTTTTCATAAAGGTCTAAACCCATCCCTGAGAATTGTGCTCCTTGACCTGGAAAAATATATGCTTTCATTTAGTCAATCATTATTGAAGTGCAAAAATAGCAAAAATTAGCTATTCGTTAAGCGCTCGATAACGGAATGATGTACGGGGAAAAGTTCGGTTAGAAATTCACGCGTGGGGAGTTGAAAGTCTTCAAAATCGAACCCTGGAGCAACAGTGCAACCCACTAGAGCAAAGGTATTTTTAGCAAGTATTTCGGCTGCGAACCAAGTTTTAGCTTTTACCACATATTGTGGTATTTCTCCATTTGAGAAATCCTTTCCTACAACCACAGAATCATACTCCCCAGCCTCTGATATCATATGAATTTTTATAGCGGCTCCATAATAATGGTGCCATATTTCATCTTGGTTTATGCGATGAAATGCTGAGAAATTATCAGAGGTCAATAAAAAGTAGATACAAGTTGAAACGGCCCTGTCTGATTTAAATGCATTAGACAAAACATGATTTGGAATCTGGTCGACACTGCGATACGTTTCTTTATAATAGCCACCTTCCGGATGAGGTTTGAGCTCGAGCTTATTGATTAGATCTTCTTTTGATAGCACGTTCTATCTTGTATAAGTAATAAAAGAAAAGGCGTAGTCATGTTTATCATCTTTGTCATGATAGACATTATCGATTTCTTTCCAAATGGAAGTATCTATTGCAGGAAAGAATGTATCTGCATCTTCAAAAGAATGATGTACTCGTGTTAGCTCAATTTTACGAGCAATTTCAATGGTTTGTTTGTAGATTTCACCACCACCAATCACAAAAGGTTGTTTATCATTTCGCGCTGCATCCAGAGCGTCTTCAATAGAATTTACCACGATGACATCTGGAGGAACTTCATAATTCTCTTGATTGGTAATTACAATGTGCGTTCTATTAGGTAATGGTTTTGGAAAACTTTCAAAGGTCTTTCTACCCATTATAATGCAATGTCCCGATGTTAATTTTTTGAACCTTTTAAGGTCATCACTTAAATGCCATATTAACTGATTGTCTTTACCAATGGCATTGTTTTCTCCAGCGGCAACAATTAAAGTGAGTTCAGTGTTTTTTTTTACCTCAGTAGATTGGGAAGAAGACGATTGAAGAGGGTGTGATTTATCAACTTGTTTTTGCAGCTTCTCAATACGCACTTTCTGTTTTGCTACTAATTTGTCCAGTTGTTGTTTTTCCCACTCCTTACCCATGAATTTGCTAGTGATGAAGACATTGAAAAAGTGATAAACAAAAAAGAAAAGCCATAGCACAATTGCTATTACAAACCAATCTAATCCTAGAATCTTAACCTCTTTTCCAATTCCTAAAACGGTGTTGGCAAGGATCAAAAAGACCGATCCAATTAGAAATATGACAAAATGAATATATAGACGTTTTTTTTGACGAATACGTTTCTGTGCATACTGGATGAGCTCCAGTTGTTCTTGATCAATTTCTGGTTTTTTTTTCTTACTAAACATAGCTATTATTAAATGGCCACTACACCCTTAATATGAGGATGCGGATCATAATCCATTAAAGTGAAATCATCAAATGTAAAGTCAAAAATACTTTTAACATTTGGATTCAATACCATTTTTGGTAAAGGTCGTGGATCTCGCGACAATTGTAATTCCAATTGCTCAAAATGATTGCTGTAAATATGTGCATCACCAAAAGTGTGAATGAATTCACCTGGTTGATATCCACATACTTGTGCCATCATCAACGTAAACAAGGCATAAGATGCTATATTAAATGGAACGCCCAGAAAGATATCGGCACTCCGCTGGTACAATTGACATGAGAGCTTACCATCGGCAACATAAAACTGAAAAAAAGCATGGCATGGTGGTAGGGCTGCTTTACCATTAGCAACATTTTCACTAAAGGATTTGGAAGTGTCCGGTAACACTGACGGATTCCACGCTGAGACTAACATTCTTCGGCTATCAGGATTGTGTTTTAAGGCTTCAATAACATCTTTTATCTGGTCGATTTCATCACTGTTCCAATTACGCCATTGATGACCATAAACTGGTCCGAGATCGCCATTTTCATCGGCCCATTCGTTCCAGATCCGTACACCATTTTGAGTTAAATAGTTGATGTTGGTATCTCCTTTTAGAAACCATAGGAGTTCATGTACAATGGACTTGAGATGCAATTTTTTGGTAGTGACCATTGGAAAACCATCATTGAGATCAAATCGCATTTGATAACCAAATACACTTTTGGTACCCGTTCCTGTACGGTCCGATTTATAATTCCCGTTTTCTAATACGTGCTTAACAAGGTCTAAATATTGCTTCATCAGTAGTTTTTAAGAACGAAATAAAAG
>CAYZKX010000156.1:4085-6060 GCA_964479055.1 uncultured Flavobacteriaceae bacterium | reverse complement strand
CTCCAAAGCCCCAGGCATTATTATAAACATCTACGCGCTGTGTAGATTTTGTAAAAATACTAACAAGCATATCTGGATTCTCAGATTTTGTCATCCCTTTAGCCATTAGTTCAGCTTCAATAGCTCTTAATATACGTCGCTTATCAATATCGCTAATCTCTGCTTTGTCAATTCCAGGTTTAAAGAACGCAAAGGTTTTGTATTGGTCAAAGTTTGCCTCTCGATCATAGTCAGCAGCAACTCTCACAGAGCTACATGATGATAGAAGGATGGCAAAAACTAAAATCGGTGTAAATTTTAATAGTTTCTTCATATCGCACAATTTTTAAAGGGTTTCTAATAAATCTTCGTCTACTCGATTAGGTAATGTTACTTTAAGATTAGGTTCTACTTCCATAGCACGCTTAATAGCAAAAATAGCGCCTTCATTTCTTGCCCAACTTCGTCTAGAAATACCATTATTAACATCCCAAAATAACATTTGATGCAATCGTCGGGAAGCTTCTTTAGTACCATCAAGAACCATGCCGAAACCACCATTAATAACTTCGCCCCATCCAACGCCTCCTCCGTTATGAATACTTACCCAGGTAGCACCTCTAAAACTATCACCAATAACATTATGGATGGCCATGTCTGCAGTAAATCTTGATCCATCATAAATATTACTTGTTTCTCTGTAAGGTGAATCGGTTCCTGAGACATCATGGTGATCTCTGCCCAAAATTACATAACCAATGTCTCCATTTGCAATGGCTTGGTTAAAGGCCGCTGCAATTTTCATACGCCCTTCTGCATCGGCATATAAGATTCTGGCTTGTGAACCTACAACTAATTTATTTTCTTGAGCACCTTTTATCCATTGAATATTATCTGCCATCTGTTGCTGAATTTCAGATGGAGAATGCTTCATTATATCTTCGAGAACACTACAAGCAATTTCGTCTGTTTTAGCTAAATCTTCTGGTTTTCCTGAAGCGCATACCCATCTAAATGGACCAAATCCATAGTCAAAGCACATAGGTCCCATAATATCTTGAACGTAACTAGGGTATTTAAATTCCCTACCTAGTTCTGCGTTTTCAGACATGATATCTGCACCAGCGCGAGACGCTTCAAGTAAAAATGCATTTCCATAATCAAAGAAATATGTACCCTTTGCAGTGTGTTTATTTATAGCTTCTGCATGACGTCTTAAACTTTTTTGAACCTCTTGTTTAAATGCTTCAGGCTCATTAGCCATCATGCTATTTGCTTCTTCAAAACTCAGTCCAACAGGATAGTAACCACCAGCCCAAGGATTATGAAGTGAGGTTTGGTCACTTCCCAAATCGATGTGAATATCTGCTTCATTAAATTTTTCCCAGACATCAACAATATTACCCAGGAATGCGATGGACACAGTTTCCTGGTCTTTTTGCGCTTTATTAACTCTTGCAACTAATTCATCTAAATCAGTTATTTTTTCATCAATCCATCCTTGATCTAGCCTTACTTGAGTGATTTTAGGATTCACTTCAGCACAAACAGTAATACATCCAGCAATATTTCCTGCTTTAGGTTGTGCTCCTGACATTCCGCCTAGCCCTGAGGTAACGAATACATGACCTTTTGGGGATTTACCGATTTTTCTAAAACCATTAAGTACAGTTATGGTCGTTCCATGAACAATTCCTTGTGGTCCGATGTACATGTAGCTGCCGGCTGTCATTTGTCCATATTGCGTGACTCCAAGTGCATTAAATCGTTCCCAATCGTCGGGTTTAGAGTAATTAGGTATCATCATACCGTTTGTTACCACAACTCGAGGTGCGTCTTTATGTGACGGGAATAATCCCATTGGGTGACCAGAATACATAACAAGCGTTTGCTCATCATTCATCTCAGCCAAATATTTCATAGTGAGTCTATACTGTGCCCAATTTGAAAAAACACCTCCATTGCCTCCATAGGTTATTAACTCATGTGGATGCTG
>CAYZKX010000156.1:1774-3985 GCA_964479055.1 uncultured Flavobacteriaceae bacterium | reverse complement strand
GCATGATTTATAGATGGATCAAAAGGTTTCTGTTGAGGTAA
Organism: uncultured Flavobacteriaceae bacterium; assembly: GCA_964479055.1. Taxonomy (GTDB): domain Bacteria; phylum Bacteroidota; class Bacteroidia; order Flavobacteriales; family Flavobacteriaceae; genus CAYZKX01. The sequence continues at coordinate 3,944 of CAYZKX010000156.1, read as the reverse complement.
AATATCTGGAATACCTTCTAATATTTGATCCTTAAATGACAATTTAGTCGCTTGCATTACTTCTTTTTTAAATCATTTTTATTAAATCCGTATGGGCAATGTCTACACCCACTTTCACAGCAATACCCTCTTTTTAAATGGTATTGTTCTGTAAAACAACGATAGCCTTCTGGTGTAAGATAGTAGTCACCTTCTTCTATTGGGACATATTTTTTCATGTCTCACAAAGATAATGGAATTTGGATTGAATTTTGATTAGTATAGTACATGATATTCTATTCAAAATATTTGGTTCCAAGGGGCTATTTAGGTATTACAATATTTCCGTTTATGATTTTGAGAAAGCGTAGTTTATTACAAAATAGGTATCTAATAAATCATGAAAAAATTCATTTGAGACAACAAATAGAGTTATTGATCATACCGTTTTATATAATCTATGGGCTTGAATTTTTAGTACGATTATTTCAATATAGGTCCTGGAAATCGGCTTACTTAAATATATCATTTGAGCGTGAAGCTTATATAAATGAAAAAGACCTTAATTACTTAAAATCAAGGCCTTTTTGGAGTTTTATAAAATATTTTAAAAAATGATTTTAGCTACTTTAAGACTACCATCTACTAGCTTAATTTTTAAAAATAGTGTAGAATTATTTTTTTGAAGTGTTTCGATTTTTAAAGTGTTAGATTCGATGTTACTATTTAAATATATAACTCTGCCTAAAACATCATAGACGTTGATTGACTCAATCATTTCGAATTCAGAATTTATATGTATGTTTTGTTCATTTTCATAAACCTTAACACCATTAAGTTTATCGACTTCTTCAAGTCCTAAACTGTTTGCGGTATATCTCAGAATAAATCTATCGTTGATATAACCAACTTCACTAGAGAAGAAATAAGGAGCATCTTTAAGATTATGAATAATCCCACTTTGCAGGTCTTCAATAAAGATATCTTGACTTGACAAATCAAAAAGTCCTTCAAGTTGATTAATAGCTAATGTTTGAATTCCAGATTCCGTAATATTAAGACCAATTGGTACCATGTCAAAGTTGTCAAATGGTAGTTGTCTCCCTTGTATTATGTATGATTTATCTTCAATTAAAGAATAAAGGTTTAAGCCATTTCCTGATGTTGTTGCTGCATCGAATAATCTATCCTCATTATTGGTAGCACCCTCAATGTAAGCAACTAAGGTTGTGTTTGTTTGTCCTAAAGGAGAAATATAATCTAACCATATTCTATGCGATTCTACGTTTTCTTGATTTTCTTCATTTTCAGCATTTCTGTAGAATTGATTATTGGCATATGATCCATCTCGCATGGAATTATCAAAAGTTATGGTCTCCGAAGTCGTAGCCGCATCATTCATTAAGACAAAAAAACCTTGACCTGCACCAATGTTTCCACCAAACCCTGAAGGCGTCGAAGTACCACTCGAATTGTATGCGATGTAGTCGGCTACATTATAGTTGTAGGCATAGTCATTATAAAAAGGGTCTGAATTAGCAATGCTAATATCGGATCCATGCGTCCATAAATAAACAAAACCATCGATATTACTATTGGCAGGTAAGGACAAGAAATCTATGGCATTAATTGCGGAAGGATAAGGGTTTCCAACTAAATTCCAATTGTCATCGTCACTGGTTATTAATAAGTTGTCGCCTCCCGAAAAAGGTTGATAGAAATAGTTTCCACCAACATATGTGCTTCGCTCTATAGTTTGTGTAATTGAACCGTTGTTTGGTGTTCCACTAAACGTAGCTGAATAAGGAGCCACAGAACTAGAATGTCCGGTTGGTCCTTTAATGATATAGCCTCTTCCTACATCTAATACACCTGTATTATAACTTTCCCATTCTCCAAAATCTAGAGGACCAGGAGGACCAGGAGGTCTATTAACAAATGGAAGCCATCTGTACTTGAAACCGTTAGGAGTATTTGGTGATATATTTTCAATGTTGAAACTGCCAACAGGCGAGGACCAATATACATAGTCATTGAGCCTCATATTTGCAGTTCTTACTAAGGTATATGTACCGTCAACAGTATTGGAAACATCATCTATTTGAATTAGACTAGCGCTGTCTAACATATTGTATGTTCCTCCGGTATTTACATCAACTGTATTTTGAATTGTTAATGTAGAATTACTGTT
>CAYZKX010000156.1:0-1674 GCA_964479055.1 uncultured Flavobacteriaceae bacterium | reverse complement strand
GTAAAGTCAGATTGTTCTAATTGTAAAATAGAAGGTTTTACAAAAACCCCTGTCGTGGCAGTACCTGCGGTATAAGGAATTGTAGCTGCTGCATCAAGATATGCATCAACTCCAGCTGACCATGTGAAAGAAGGAGTCAAAGGTCGACTTCCGTAGAGTTGAATATTATCTACAGCAACACCGTCACCCCATTCGGCATAATAATATATTCTAAACACTAAATTTGCAGAACCGGCATATGTGTCTAGATTATAGGATAAGTGTTCAAATTCTGTTCCTGATCCAACATCTGAGGTTATGTTTGCAATTATATTCCAGTTAGTTCCTCCGTCTGTTGAAACTTCTAAATTCACATATTCAGGAATTGAAGCAAAATATTGAGAGAAGTACATGTCTAATTCCAAACTTAAACTAGTATAAGTTGAAGCGTCTAGGGTAGCAGAAATCAACTCATTTTCAGTATGAACAATTCCAGAATCAGAGGTGCTCATAACAAATTGGTTAGAGCCAAATCCTGATGATATTGCTGGATTCCAGACTGATTGTTGTGGTTCATAAATACTTGTTTCATTTTGCCAAATTGAAATATCATCGTATGGTGCACCATTAATTTCAATATTATTTGCCGTAAAAACTCCTAAACCACCACCTTCAAAATCTTCTTCAATTAAAAATGCAGTTTCAGTATCTCCGGTCGCTGTTAATTCCACGATATCATCCTCTCCGCAAATGCTTGGTGATGTATTTATTGTTAAGTTGGTAATTGGATTTAACGTTCCGACGACTTTAATTCTTTTGAGAGATTCACAATTACCGTCAGAAACAGTTGCCCAGTATTCTGTAGTAGCTGTAATGTTAGGATTGAACACTCCTGTGTTGTTTGATGCTACGAGATTACCTCCTGTTTCAGCGTCATATAGATTAAAAGTTGTCGTTGAAGCATTACCTGTAACTTGAAGAGTAACAGGACCGGCGCCACAAGTAGTGCCGTCAGTAATTGAAGTTATTTGAGCAGCACAGCTTTCTACCACAGTAAATAAATAATCTTCAGCTTCCCCTAACCTATAATCACCATCGTTTGGATTGCCAGTTGAGTCATCCCAAAAATCAAAAAATTCACAAGCATCAAAGTCATAACTCCAGTTATCTGTAGCAGTATTATGAAATCTAATACGTATTCTATAATCCCCTATAGCTGTATTCTGAGGAATGACAAAACTAAAGGTTGTAGTGGTTGTACCGACTCCACCTCCAGCATTACCATTTGCGCTATCATAAACCAGATCTGTATTGTCAAAGCTATCGTCTTTGTCCCAGTCTACCCAAGCTTTCCATCGACCTCGACCATCAAAAGCTTCAACATAAACATTGATACCTTGACCTTGGGCCTGAATACAATTTGGTAGTGCGGTCCAATCTGTGTATCCAGCAACCGAATTCCCGGAATTAAGGTTATCGACATCATTCAAAGTACCCATAAATCGTACATCATCAATATATTTAGTTGTTGTATTGTATTGAACCAATTCATTTGAAGGAGTACAGTAGCTCGAAGTCGTAGTTGTCGAATTTCCAGACAGAGGATTGGTGACATTATAATCTGGTCCATTTAAACAAACTGAATTATAGGAATATATATAAATGTAATATTGGGTATTGGGTGTAAGTCCAGTA
>CAYZKX010000155.1:0-6086 GCA_964479055.1 uncultured Flavobacteriaceae bacterium | reverse complement strand
AGGGAGAACTCCTCAGGAGGCTTGTGAAGAAGCGATTAGCCGAATTGTAAATAAACCCAATAGTGATTATAAGAATTTTCAAGTAGGTTATATCTCAGTTAATAAAAAAGGTGAAACCGGTTATTACTCCATTCATCAAGGCTTTAGTATGACCAAATTTCAAGATGGAGATAATATAAATTTAAAGTCTGAATCTTTTATTAAGTCATAAATATCAAAAATAAGAATATTCTTACAATTTTGTGTTTGTAGAGTTACGACCATCTGTTAAACGACCTGGCTGATCGATAAAAAGCACTTTTATTCGATAAGGGACAGTGCCTCATTCTGCACTTGGTCGATGATTTAAGACATAATACTCGAAAAAACCTCTTTTTCTTGCAGTTTATCAAATATTTATCCAACTAAGCCCTGTATGTCATTGTTTTGTCCATGAAACCTACGATAAGTTATTGGTTATGAACAAGACAATATTAATACTCGCTTTTTTATTAGTTCCATTTACAATGGTTGCTCAAAACACTGTTGAGACCAAAAAGGAAACTGAAAAGAATATTATCAAAACTGAGGTTGCTGTTAAAAAAGTTGAACCAATTAGTACTAACCCTAAGGTTCAAAATAAAACTATAAACTTTAACAAGAGTAACGACCTTATTAGTGTAAAAGCTTATATCAAGAGTTTACAAATGAAAAGAAAAGAAACTCAAATGAGTTAAGACACTCATTTCTCTATACATGAATTTTTCTAAAAAAGGCTGTAATTTTAAATTACAGCCTTTTTTTTATGACAATACTAATTCGCCTTTGGCTTCTTTATCCTTAAATTCTTTTACAAGATCTAATGCATCAGGAATTACATCACTACACAATATAATTAGTGAACCTTTTTGAGCATTTTTAACCGCATATGTGATGGCTTCCTTCTCTGAAGGAATGATTGTGGTTTTTTTCTTAGGATCTTTCATTTTTATACCATCATCTAACATCTTTATAAGTTCTTCTTCAGTCTTACCACGTAGTCGTTTATCTTGCCTAATAATTATTTCATCAAACATTTCGGCTGCTATACTTCCCATTTCATTATTATCTTCCTCTCGACGGTCTCCAATACCAGCGATTATTCCAACTTTTACAGTAGCATCCAGCTCATCGGTAAATTTTTGCAAGGCTCGCATTCCAGCTGGATTATGAGCATAATCCAATAAAATACTGAAATCGTTAAACTTAAATAAATTAAGTCGTCCAGGTGTTTGTGAAGCCGAAGGAATAAACGTTTCCAATGCAGCTTTCATATCTTCAATGCTAAATCCTTGAACATTTCCGGCCAATATAGCGGCCAATACATTCTGAATCATAAACTTGGCTTTCCCTCCATAGGTTAATGGTATATTTTCAGCCTTCATTATGCGCATTTTCCATTCGCCACGGCAAATTGTTACATAACCATTCTCATAAATTGCGGTGATCCCATTTAGGCGCTGTAGTGCTTTGATTCTTGGATTATTCTCGTCCATTGAGAATAAGGCCACATTACAATTCACACTTCTACGCATGTCGTATACTAAATCATCATCGGCATTCAATATGGCATAGCCATCAGGTAAAACCGTTTCAGGGATAACACCTTTAACCTTCGCCAATTGTTCTACAGTATGAATTCCTTTTAATCCCAGATGATCAGCCGCCACGTTAGTGACAACACCGACATCGCATTTTTTAAACCCAAGTCCTGCTCTCAACAAACCTCCTCTGGCACATTCTAAAACGGCAAAGTTCACTGTTGGATCCTTTAATACAAACTCCGCACTGGATGGTCCAGTACAATCGCCTGTCATCAATAATCGGTTTTGAATATACACGCCATCACTGGTTGTATATCCCACTCTATAACCCTTCATTTTGGCCATGTGTGCTATCAGCCTGGAAGTGGTTGTTTTACCATTTGTTCCAGTAATGGCAATAATTGGAATTCGTCCAGTATCACCTTTTTGAGGGAATAATTTATCAATAACAGGAGCAGCAACATTACGCGGTAATCCAGTAGTTGGTGCCAGATGCATTCTAAATCCAGGACCTGCATTCACTTCAAGAACAGCGCCTCCCGTTTCTGAAAGTGGTTTTGAAATATCTGTGGTCATGATATCAATTCCACAAATATCAAGATCAATTATTTTTGAAATACGTTCAGCCATTGAAACATTTGCTGGATGAACTATATCAGTGACGTCTTCAGCCGTTCCGCCTGTACTCAAATTGGCCGTATCTTTCAAAATAAGCCTCTCACCTTCCTTTAAGACAGAATCTAAAGTATAACCAGCATCTTTTATGATGGTTTGGGTTAATTCATTTACCGTAATTTGCGTCAATACCTTTTCATGACCAAAACCACGACGTGGATCTTTATTTACCTCATCTATTAATTCTTGCACTGTAGATTTGCCATCACCTATCACATGAGCTGGCGTGCGTTTCGCCGCAGCCACCAAGGTGTTGTTGATTACAAGTAGTCGGTAATCTTCACCAATAATAAACTTTTCTACTATAATTGCACCACTACGCGAACTTTCTTTGGCATGTCTAAAGGCTTCAAGAGCCTCGTCATAATTTTGAATATCGACCGTAATTCCACGTCCATGATTCCCGTCAATAGGTTTAATAACTAATGGAAAGCCAACATAATCACAGGCATCCTTCAAGCTTCGCTCTCGTCTAATAATATCACCTCTTGGGACTTCAACTTCGGCCTCTTCTAACAAATACTTGGTGTCTTCCTTATCACAAGCCAATTCAACACCTATACTACTAGTTTCACTGGTGACCGTTGCTTGTATGCGTTTTTGATTAGCACCATAACCCAACTGGCATAAGGAATATTTATTGAGCCTAATCCATGGAATACCTCTATTTTCAGCTTCTTCAACAATGGATCCTGTACTTGGCCCTAATCGATCTGCTTCACGCAGTTCACGCATTTCTTGAATATCATCAGACATATCATAATCTTCACCAGAAATCAACGCTTCACAAATTCGTACTGAAGCTTTAGCCGCATATCTTCCTACACTTTCTTCCATGTAAGCAAAAACCACATTATAAACACCTTCTTCGCCATAACCTCGAGTACGTCCAAAACCAACGTCCATACCAGCCAGAGTTTGTATCTCTAAAGCAATATGTTCAATAATGTGACCCATCCACGTGCCTTCTTGAACACGTTGAAAAAAACCACCAGGCTCACCTACTGAGCAACGGTGTTCATACATGCTAGGAAACATTACTTTTAAGCGTTCATAAAACCCATCTATTTTATTTGATGGTAATTCTTCCATTTCTTCCAAATCCAATACCATGACAATGAGTTTGTGGCGGCGTATAGACCAGTAATTTGGCCCTCTCATGGCATTTATGCTTCTTATTTTCATATGGTTGATTTTTAAAGTGAAAGATTATAAATATATGCATTTTTCAATTAAAAAATTAGCTTATTTTTGACCAATCAAAAAATAATTGCTGATTTTATGCAGAAGATAAAAGGGACTCTAATTCCTATAGGAGGGAACGAAGACAAAGGATTTGATGATGATGAAAATTACTCTTTAGAATTTATTGACGAAGGTATTTTAGCCCATGTTGTTAGAGAGGCTGGTGGAAATCAAGCCAAAATAGTGGTAATACCAACCGCTTCAAGTATACCAAACGAAGTAGGGGAAAACTACTTAAGCGCTTTTAAGAAATTGGGATGTTCTGATGTAACTGTCTTGAACATAAGAAGCCAATCAGATGCTGAATCATTGAGTTCAATAAAACGCATTGAAACTGCCAATTGTTTGATGTTCTCTGGAGGGAATCAATCAAAAATTACTGAACATATTGGAGGTACTGCATTTCATAAAATCATGTTGGAGCGTTACAAAAACGAAAAAGGATTTGTAATAGCTGGAACAAGTGCTGGTGCCATGTGTATGAGTGAAGAAATGATTGCTGGAGGTAGTAGTACAGAAGCCTTTATTAAAGGTGCTGTTATCATGACTAAGGGTATGAAGCTCTTACCAAATTTAATTATTGATTCCCATTTTATTAAGCGTGGTCGTTTTGGAAGATTAGCAGAAGCCGTTGCTAAATATCCATATTTAATTGGTGTAGGTCTTGCCGAAGATACAGGTCTAATAATTAGACATGGTAATGAATTTGAGGTTATTGGATCTGGAATGGTAATCGTTTTTGATCCCAGAAAACTAAAGCACAACAACGAAAAAATTCTGTCTGTTGGAACACCAATGTCCCTAACCAATTTAAAGACACATGTGCTTGCCAATGGTGATCGTTTTAATATTAAAAAGAAAAAAGTAAAGGTGCTGCCTGTTGAAGCTAGCTTTATTTAATCTTTATAAATTCCTAATCCTGATTTCCCAGTCGAAGTTCTAAAAGCGCGATACATCCCTTCAGTGTTGAAAGGCATGGCTATATTAGCCTGTGAATCAATTGCGATAAGACCACCATCACCTTTAATTTTCACAATACGGTTGTAGATTACTTCATTGGCAGCTGCCGCTAATGACATCCCTTTATATTCCATTAAGCATGAAACATCATAGGCCACTACTCCTCTTATAAAATATTCACCACTTCCTGTGCAACTCACCGCACAGGTATTGTTGTTTGCATAATTTCCTGCACCAATCATTGGTGAGTCTCCTACACGACCCCATTTTTTGTTGGTCATGCCTCCTGTTGAAGTAGCTGCAGCAACATTTCCAAATTGATCGCAGGCAACTGCTCCTACAGTCCCAAATTTCCCGTCTTTTTTTACACTGTGATCCAATTGAAATGCATTACTGTCCTTTATACCTTGCCATTGTTTGTAACGTACGTCGTCGTAAAAGTAGTTCTCATCCTCAAAAACATGACCTTGCTCTTTGGCAAATTGTATAGCCCCTTCTCCGGCTAAAAACACATGGTAGCTTTTATCCATAACGTCTCTAGCTAAGGCTACTGGATTTTTAACCCCAGTCACCAAGGATACTGCTCCTGCTTTCAACGTTGATCCATCCATAATAGCCGCATCCATTTCATGAGTGCCTTGCGCAGTAAACACACTCCCCTTTCCCGCATTGAATAAAGGTGTGTCCTCAAGGTGTTTGACTGCCTCTTCAACAGCCTCAACGGCACTCTTACCGGCTTCCAAGCCTTTATATCCTGCATCGCGTGCTTTCTCGAGGGCCTTTTTATATTGGGATTCCAATTCGGGAGTCATGAGCCCTTTAATAAGTGTTCCTGCACCACCATGAATAGCTATTGCATACGTTCTCATGTACTAATATTTTATGTGCGAAAATTACGAATTGCATTTCAATTGCACTCATAAGTTTTGTAGTTTTATAGACTTATAATACGAATTTCATGTCCAAACCAAAACGTCTTTTTCTTATTGATGCCTATGCCCTCATTTTTAGAGGTTACTATGCTTTTATTAAAAACCCTCGAATCAATTCCAAAGGTGTTGACACTTCAGCCATTATGGGTTTTATGAATTCGTTATTGGATGTGATTAAACGCGAACGCCCTGATCATCTGGCAGTGTGTTTTGATAAAGGCGGAAGTGTAGATCGATTAGAAATGTTTGAAGCCTACAAAGCCAATCGTGATGAAACACCTGAGGCCATCAAAATTGCTGTCCCTTATATTGAAAGCATCTTGAAAGCCATGCATATCCCAATTATGGTTAAGGAGGGTTATGAGGCCGATGATGTGATTGGGACACTATCACGGCAAGCAGAAAAAGAAGGATACCAAACTTTTATGGTCACTCCCGATAAGGACTTTGCGCAATTGGTAACTGATAATATTTTTATGTATCGTCCCGTTTTTGGTGGTGGTTATGAAACTTGGGGAATTCCTGAGGTACAAGAGAAATTTGAAGTAGAAAGACCCGAACAAGTTATTGATTTCTTAGGCATGATGGGAGATTCAGTCGACAATATTCCAGGACTTCCTGGAGTTGGTGAAAAAACAGCCAAAAAGTTCATAGCGCAGTTTGGAAGTATGGAAGAGCTTCTCGCCAATACCGATCAGCTTAAAGGAAAAAT
>CAYZKX010000154.1:0-6093 GCA_964479055.1 uncultured Flavobacteriaceae bacterium | reverse complement strand
CTGTTATGTTTAATAGTATAATTATTAAGGCCAAAATATGAATCTTGATCATGATGGCTGTAAGCCATTTGAATTCCTATACTCTGATGTGGAATATCAGGATTAACATATCCTAATTTTGTTGAGATTTCAAAGCGTTGTGTATCAATCTCGCTACCCCAAGCATTGGTAGTTCCTTGATCGGTATCTGGATTAAAATTCTCTTGCCCTGATTGATTAGTGTCATTTAAATATCGCAAATTTATAAAGGATAGAAATCCATTTTCAGCATCCGTATATTGCCATCTATTCATGACATTGATTTGCTTTTTAAGAGGCACATCAAGAAATCCGTCATCATTATTGTCAAACTCACGATCTCTTATATTTCCATGCACATATAAGCCAGTATGCCATTTTTCAGAAACTTTAGTATTAAAATGTGTATTTAATTCTAACCGCCCGTTGGCAGAACCATAGGCATTAACAAAAATTTTATCATCTAGAGATGGTTTTTGCAATTCAGCATTTATTTGTCCAGCAATGCTTTCAAAACCATTAATCACGCTCCCCGTGCCTTTGGTTATTTGAATACTTTCAACCCAAGTCCCAGGAATAAAACTTAAACCATAGGTTTGAGATGCCCCTCTAATTGAAGGTATATTCTCGGTTGCGATTAGAATATAAGGGCTTGTTAACCCCAACATTTTAATTTGACGTGTTCCTGTAACCGCATCGGCAAAATTAACGTCAATAGACGGGTTGGTCTCAAAACTCTCTGATAGATTGCAACAGGCTGCCTTTAACAATTCCTCACTACTTACGGTTGTGATATTCTGGGCCTCCAGATACGATCTAGCCGTTGTTTGTTTACGACCTTTTAATACAATCTCATCCAAATCACTAGTTGGTTGTAACCAATGTTCAATATAAATACTAGGATCATTAACGGTAATGGTGTCTGTTTTAAAGCCAATAAAACTAATCACCAATTGGTTGTTTGATTCATCAAAAGGAATACTAAACTGACCGTTATCATCGGTCACGACTCCTGTTGTGGTATTTGCCCAATACACATTAGCAGAAGGTAATGGTAATGGCGTATTATTTGTATTTGCTTCCAATACGACCCCATTGACATTTGTTTGTGCCATGGCCATATTAAAAACAAAAAGTACTATTACTAATATTATTTTTTTCATGTTTAATTAAAGTTTCAACAGCATAATTGCCGCCATAATAATCATGATACTATTCTCTATCAAAGTGGCCTTGGTCATTGGTAATTTCAAAACTGTTCCCAAGCAAGCACATTGAATTGTTTTTTTATTTATCAATACCTTCAAAACTCCTATAGTCGTAATCCCAAGAATTAATAATGTTATTAACAAAGCGAATTCAATTTTAAATCGGGTCAAAAACAGGAGGCCTAATAAGACTTCAATAAAAGGATAGAAATAACCATATAGTGGAACCGTTTTTGCGATGGGGTCATACATTTTAAAAGATTCGGAAAAACCACTTAGGTCTAAAAGTTTAAAAAAACTGAAAACAATATAAAATAGTCCCATATAGTCCAACATAAACTCAGACCAATTCCAATGCGAATAATTTAGTGTAATTGATGCTATTAATATATAAGCCAAAATTAAGAACAAAGGTTTTAGTTGAACCAATAGGTCTTGATCTTTATTACGCCCAAGTTCTACTTTATTTTCATCATCTGGTAAAATTGAATACTGATCAGGTAATACATTTTGTAACTGATCTAAAGCAATAGGATTAGCCATTTCAATAATTGCTTTTCCTTGTGACCGATCAACTGACGCATTAATCACACCATCAATGGTATTCAAAGTACTTTCCACTTTACTTTTGCAACTATTACAGGTCATTCCTGTAATTGAATATGTATGTTTCATGAATTATTATTGATTTTATAAATTATTTAAAAATGACATGCAAAAGATCACATGTCTCATAATTTACAAATCAAATTATGAACACCTCTCCCAACACCTGTATGTCAAACACCAGATCAGGCGGTTCATAGTTGTAATTAGGAATCTGTTGTTTTGGTAAGTAATCATAGATTCCAGAAAAAACATAAATAAATGCAACAATTAGATCTTGATTTTGGGTATCATCTTCTAAAACAGAATTTAAAAGTAATTCATCTTGACCTTCAACAAGATCGATGGTATCTTTACAACAAGATTTTTTTTGTATTTCTTTTGTCTCCGAAGGCATCACTTCTGCGCCGCACTTATCGGCTTCAGAAAACACCGATACATCTATCAAGAAGTCACCACAAAAGTGTTTTTCAACAGTAATAGAAAGGGTAGACAGCATGACCAAGAGTGCCATACTAATCGAGATCATCTTATGTAATGTGCGTTTAATCATTGCCTAATGTCATGCAAAATTAATAAATAATGCCTTTTTGACCCCTTTTTTACATTTTTGTTAACACCTATGACCTTAATCTGTGATAATAAAACGCTGGTAATAAGATAATTATAATTAATGGCTGTATTAAGAATCGTCTAATATTAAAGAACAGATAATAGTCTTCTTGTCGCGGGTTGATCACAAAATAAAGAAAGGCAGCCAAAAGAAATAGATAAGCAATTCCATAAATATATAGGCTAAATTTAACCATCCCTCTATCTTTAAATACGATATATATGATCCACAGTGAAATTCCAGTATTCATTACATACCGCAGCGTCGTGAATACCGTTAGTTTAAAAGTCTCACGCCTTGGTGAATCAATATACAGATAGTCATTTTTGAAGAATTGTAGATACGGATCATAGAACAAAAAATCTTCAAAGTAACGAATGGTAGCCAAACCTACTACAGCAATAGTAATCCATATGTACTTCTTTTTAAATTGCATTATTTATGCGCTTTTGAAAATCTCCTTACCCATACCATCCATAATAAAAACACCAATCCATAAATGATCAACGGAAATATTACCGTGTGCAAAATCTCTCTACGCCAAGGATAATGATAAAGTCCAATAGATAATATGGCGATCCTAATAAGGTTTACCGAATATATGAGAACACTTCCTGCCAATATATAAAGTGCCGTTCTTTTCCATTCGCCCGCAAAAGCAATTAAAAAGGCTATAAAAAGGATGATGATGCTCACCGAATTGCAGCCTTCAATAACACGAGCAACAAATTTATTATTGATAATGAGCTTCATTGACGGCTCATCAGCGTGTGCTTCTATATGACAATCATAACCAACACTATTGATCAACAATTGACTCTGTCTTGCTGTTAAATTGGTGACGTAATCAGGATAATATATTGCACCTGTTGAAAAATCCAAATAGAATTTATACGCTACCGAAAGTACTGCATAGACCAATAAAAATGTAATGATAAACTTAATAACCGACCTATATTTCTGGAAGAGTGATTTCAAAAATTAATATATCCTATTTTCAAGAAATTAAATATTTTTACGCAAAATTTTGTCCATGAACTTTAAAGCTCTTAAATCAAAAGTAACTGAAATAATAACAGTGTCACAACAAACGGTTGAAAATAAATTATCCGCCATTTGTGAATTGCTTCAACAAGAGATCGACCATTATGATTGGGTAGGGTTCTATTTTAAAAATGGTGATAAAGATGAGCTCAAACTTGGACCTTATGTTGGAGAACCTACTGATCACACCATAATTCCATTTGGCAAAGGTATTTGTGGCCAAGTTGCTATAAGTAACCAAAATTTTGTGGTGCCAGATGTCTCTGCTCAAGACAACTATATTGCATGTAGCATTACCGTTAAATCGGAAATTGTAATACCTATTTTTGTCAATGGAGAGAATATTGGACAGATCGATATTGATTCTAATACTGCCGATCCGTTTACTGAAAAAGATGAACGCTTTCTAGAGTTTGTATGTCAAGAAGTAGCTACGCTTTTATAGTTGTTGATAACTCTCATTTTTAGTTAAAAAAAGCTCATTCTTCATACCTCTAAAAACTCATGATATCACTACATTTGTGAGCCTAAAACCACATCGCAAATCATGAGCAATTCTAAACCCATCAAATCGGCGTTGATCTCCGTTTTTAATAAAGACGGTCTCGAACCAATTGTGAAACAATTGGACCAATTAGGTGTTACCATTTATTCTACTGGTGGCACTGAAAAATTCATAAATCAATTAGGCATACAGGTCGTTCCCGTTGAGGAAGTGACTTCCTATCCTTCGATTCTTGGAGGTCGCGTTAAAACGCTACATCCAAAAGTATTTGGTGGCATATTAAACCGACAAGAGAATAATCAGGACGTAGCCGAACTAGCCGAATTTGAAATCCCTCAAATTGATTGTGTGATTGTTGATTTGTATCCTTTTGAAAAAACCGTAGCTTCAGGAGCCTCGCATCAAGATATTATCGAAAAGATAGATATTGGTGGTATTTCACTTATTCGTGCGGCCGCTAAAAATTACGACGATGTTATTTGTGTTTCTTCTGTTCATGATTATCAAGATTTCTTAAATCTACTTGTAGATCAAGATGGCCATACAACTGATGAAAACCGAAAACATTACGCTGCCAAAGCCTTTAATATATCATCTCATTATGATAGTGCTATATTCAATTATTTTAATAACGATAATGCCATATCATCACTTAAATTAAGTGAAAATCAGAGCAATACATTGCGATATGGTGAGAATCCACATCAAAAAGGATACTTTTTTGGTGACTTTGATGCCATGTTCACCAAACTTCACGGTAAGGCGTTGAGCTATAATAACTTATTGGATGTAGATGCTGCTGTTAATTTAATGAACGAATTTAAAGATGAGGCGCCTACATTTGCTATTCTAAAACACAATAACGCTTGTGGAATTGCACAACGCAGTTCGATATATCAAGCCTATATTGATGCCTTGGCAGGTGATCCTGTTTCAGCCTTCGGTGGTATTTTAATTAGTAACACGGAAATTGATGCCAAAACGGCTGAGGAGATCCACAAGTTATTTTGTGAAGTGGTTATAGCGCCTTCGTTTACCCTTGAAGCTGAAACAACATTAAAGGGTAAAAAAAATAGAATACTATTGGTTCTTAATGATATTGAATTACCAAGCACTATGATTCGTAGTTGTTTAAATGGCTATTTGATTCAAGATCGTGATTTCATTACTGACGCTGTAGAGCAGCTTTCAAAGGCCACTGCTTTGGAACCAACGGAATCGGAGATTGAGGATCTCATATTTGCTTCTAAAATTTGTAAACACACTAAATCTAACACCATTGTTTTGGCCAAAAACAAACAGCTATGTGCTAGCGGTACTGGTCAAACAAGTCGCGTTGATGCATTAAATCAGGCCGTACATAAAGCGCAGTCATTTAATTTTGACCTTGAAGGTGCAGTCATGGCTAGCGACGCATTTTTCCCTTTCCCTGATTGTGTAGAGATTGCCAAAAAAGCTGGGATTACAGCTGTAATTCAACCTGGTGGGTCTATAAAAGATCAATTAAGCATTGATTTTTGTAACGCAAATGACATGGCAATGGTCTTTACTGGAACACGCCATTTCAAGCATTAAAAAATAGTTTGTTTATGAACATCTGCAGTACGAATTGTTACGTATATTTTAGTACATTTACAGTAATCATAAAACGAGTTTAACAACCCTCAGAAAATTATTAATAGCACATGGGATTTTTTGATTTCTTAACTGAAGAAATTGCAATAGATTTAGGAACCGCTAATACCCTCATAATACATAACGATAAAGTTGTAGTTGATAGCCCCTCTATCGTAGCTCGCGACCGCATTTCAGGACGCATTATAGCCGTTGGTAAGGAAGCCAACCTTATGCAAGGCAAAACACACGAAAATATCAAGACCATCAGACCATTAAAAGATGGTGTTATTGCTGATTTTGCTGCTAGTGAGCAAATGATTAGCATGTTTATTAAAAATATACCTGCCTTAAAAAAGAAACTCTTTGCACCATCACTGCGTATGGTAATTTGTATTCCATCTGGAATTACCGAAGTGGAAATGCGTGCCGTAAAGGAATCGGCCGAAAAAGTAAATGGGAAAGAAGTATACTTAATTCACGAG
>CAYZKX010000153.1:0-6108 GCA_964479055.1 uncultured Flavobacteriaceae bacterium | reverse complement strand
TTGCTATGCACTTCGGCGGCCATCATACTTTTAATGGTGTCTTCATCTTCTTCAACATCTGAACTTCCAACACTATATATTGTAGCTAGAGTTCCTACAAAAACTTCACGAGCAGCAAATGAGGTCACCAGACCAATACCAATTTTCCAATCGTAACCTAATGGTCTAATCACAGGTTCAATGGTTTTACCTACAATACCAATATAGCTATGTTCTAACTTATGTGCAGCAACTTTATCTTCCAGCTCCGATTTAGACAAGGATGGATTCTCATTTTTAACTATTAATTCGGCGTCGTTAAATTGCTCACCAGGACCATAGGACGCCATGACCCAAAGTACAATTGAAATTGCCAATATGATTTTACCTGCTTCAAATACGAAGGTCTTAGTTTTTTCTAAAACGGTGATCGCTACATTTTTTAAAATAGGCACTTTGTAATTAGGCATTTCAACAACAAAATAAGATTTGCTCCTAATCTTTAAAACGAGATTCAATATGTAAGCCGAGAAAATGGCAGTCATAAACCCAATAATGTAAAGACTCATTAAACTGATAGCCTGATAACTTAATCCCATAAAGCTTCCTTCAGGAATCACTAGTGCTATGATAATGACATAAACAGGCAATCTGGCAGAACAAGTGGTAAATGGGGTAACCAAAATGGTAATTAATCGTTCTTTCCAATTCTCAATATTTCTGGCAGCCATAACCGCTGGAATGGCACAGGCATTCCCTGATATTAACGGTACTACACTTTTACCACTCAATCCAAAACGTTTCATGATTTTGTCCATAAGGAAAACTACGCGACTCATATAACCACATTCTTCAAGGAGTGCAATAAACAAGAATAGAAATGCAATGGGCGGAATAAATACCACAATACCGCCAATACCAGCTACAATACCTTCAGCCAAGAGATCGGTCAATACACCAACAGGCAAAGTCTTTTTCAGCCAATCGGCAAGTGACGCAAAGCCTTCATCAATAAGGTCAGAAGGGTAAGTTGCCCAATCGTAAACGGCCTGGAACATTAATAATAATACAATAAAGAAGATTGCATAACCCCAAATGCGATGTGTGAGAATTCGATCTAATCGACTTCTAAAATCGGTCGCTTTAGACCGGTCTATAACATACCCTTCTTTCAACGCTCCATTAATTAATTGATAGCGTTTTATGGCTTCCTTTTGTTGCAATCTTTTAATTTCAGAAGGTGATTTGGAACTGTATTGTTCAAGTTCAAGTCGATTGCGTTCTAAAGCTCCTATTTCTGAATCCTGCGCAATGAGCATCCATAGTTTATACAAGTTTTCAGTAGGATAGGCCTCTTTTAAAATATCAAAATACCTGGGGTCAACTACGGAAATGTCGAGACAGGCATTTTTAGTAAGTAATTCATAATCACCAATCACTTCTTTTAAGTGATCTAAACCTTCATTTTTACGTATACTGGTTAAAACAATTGTGGTGTCAAGTGATTTTTCTAGTGCTGATATATCTAGCGAAATGCCTTTACTCTTCATGACGTCAGACATATTTATGACCAAAATGGTTGGTATGTTCAAGTCTTTAACCTGAGTATAAAGCAGCAAATTACGCTTCAGATTTTCAACTTCACAGACAACAACCGCAACATCAGGAAAATTAGCCCCGTTTTCGTCAAGCAAAACGTCAACGGCAATATTCTCATCAATAGATGATGCATTGAGACTATAGGCGCCTGGTAGATCAAGAATTTTGGCCTTTATACCATTAGGCAATCGGCATGACCCTTCTTTTTTCTCTACAGTAATTCCTGGGTAATTACCTACTTTTTGATTAAGGCCAGTAAGGGCATTAAAGACCGATGTTTTTCCAGTATTGGGATTTCCAACAAGTGCGACTTTAATTTCCTTACTCATCTAATGGTTCAATTTCAATTAAAGCTGCGGTTTCTTTTCTTATGGCGAGATGGCTGCCATTTATATTGAGGTACATTGGATCTGACAATGGTGCTATTTGCAGCAATTGCACTTCATTGCCTGGAAGACAACCCATCTCTAATAATTTCAATGGGATATCGTCAGAAGAACAATCAATTATTACTGCTTTTTCACCCTTTTCGAGATCTGCAATCGTCATCCTTATTTAGATTCAATTTAAAGAAGCAAAAGTAGCAAAAAGATCAGTTTGCGTAGCTCGCTTTCAAAATTTTTATATCGTCGAGTAAACGCTCAATTTCTTCAGGGTCCGTACCATCATAGAAACCGCGAATTTGCCGTTGTTTGTCAATTAGCATAAAGTTCTCGGTATGGATCATATCGTAGGGATCACCATAGGTGTTGTCCTTAACTGCTAAATATGATTTGCGGGCAAGGTCGTAGATCTGTATTCTATCTCCGGTCACCAGATTCCATTTACTGGCGTTCACCTTTTTCTCCTGGGCGTATTTTTTAAGTTGTGCAACCGAATCAATTTCAGGAGTTACCGAATGTGATAATAACAGTATGTCCTTATCGCTTATGGTAGCCATTTGCACCGCATGCATGTTCTTGGTCATTATTGGGCAAATAGTTTGACAGGTGGTAAAGAAAAAATCGGCTACATAGATCTTGTCTTTATAGTCTTCCTGTGTGATGGTATCACCGTTTTGGTTCACCAAACTAAAATTGGCAATGGTATGATATTTCTTTTTATGCTGAATGGTACTGTCAACCAATTCGGCATTAACATTAGCAGGTTGATAGATAGGCAGTACTTTTTTTGGCTTGAGAATGGCATAAAAAATAGAAACTATGATCACAGACAAAATGAGTAAACTGATCCCAAAGAATTTATATTTTTTAAAAAATGATAGCATATTAGATTTGTATAGATAATATAACCCTAAGCGCGGGTGCAAAAATACAATACAATAATTATAAAATGTGTATTTTTAACAGTGAATAAAAGCTGTGAAAGATGAAACCATTAACCTTTTTGGCATGCCTTATTTTGAGCAATTTAATTACGGCTCAATCCGATTTCACAACGGCTGAGATCGCAGAATCGGAAGCCAAATCGGCCACCTCAATTTTAAATTTCAGGGCTAACGCGAACACAGGTAATTATGATTTATCATACCACAGGTTGGAGTTAACCATAGATCCTAGTGTAGCCTTCATCGACGGTGCAGTAACCTCATATTTTACTGCGACTAGCGACTTATCAGAGATTATTTTTGATCTGGATGATAACCTCACAGTTTCTGAAGTGACACAAAATGGAAACACACTAAGCTTTACTCAAAATGCTAATGATGAGTTGGTCATCACCTTACCTCAAGTTCAAAATCAAGGTGTATTGGATTCTTTGACGATTAACTATTCAGGCAATCCTGCCAATACAGGATTTGGGTCGTTCGTGCAGGATACGCATGATGGTGATCCTATAATTTGGACACTTTCTGAACCTTATGGAGCCAAAGCCTGGTGGCCATGCAAGCAAGATTTAATTGATAAGATTGATAGTATTGACGTATACATTACCACACCAAGATTTAATCCGTCTAACGAAGAATATATAGCCGTGAGCAATGGTATTGAGCAAAGTCAAACCATCAACGGTAATACTAAAACTACGCATTACAAACACGAATTTCTCATCCCAGCCTATTTAATTGCTATAGCAGCAACCAATTATGAGGTATATACCGAAGAGGTGCCAAATAGTGGTAATCCATTTGACATTGTGAATTACGTATTTCCTGAAGATTTGACTGAAGCACAATCCAGTACACCTGTAACGGTAGCAATAATGGATCTATTCATCGATTTATTTGAACCCTATCCTTTTGAAGCTGAAAAGTATGGTCATGCACAATTTACACGCAATGGAGGTATGGAGCATACCACGGTATCATTTATGGGGAACTATTCTCGCAACCTAATTGCACATGAGTTGGCACACCAATGGTTTGGCAATAAGATCACATGCGGAAGCTGGCAAGACATTTGGTTAAACGAAGGTTTTGCAACCTATTTGTCAGGCCTGGTAATTGAAGATTTAGATGGTAATGCCGCCTTTACCACCTGGAAACAGCAACGCGTTAATAGTATTACAATGGCTGATGACGGATCAGTTTATGTACCAGCACAGGACACCACCAATGTAAGCCGCGTATTCAATGGCAGGCTCTCCTATAACAAAGGCAGTATGGTGCTTCATATGCTGCGTAAAAAACTGGGTGATGCCACTTTTTATCAGTCCATAAAAGATTATCTAAGTGATACCGATTACGCTTTTGATTATGTGAAGACCGATGAATTTATCAATGTTATTGAACAATCTTCAGGAGCACAATTAGACGAGTTCTTTAACGATTGGGTGTATAATGAAGGGTTCCCAAGTTATCAAATTGAATGGGATCAAGTTACGCCAACCCAATTAAGAATAGAGGTAAGTCAAACGCAAAGCCATCCCTCAGTAGACTTCTTTGAAGCTATAGTTCCTATTCGTGTTCATGGCTCTGGCGGTGAAGTAGTAAACCTAACATTAGATCATTCCAGCAACGGTCAGGAGTTTTTTGAAGTCGTTAACTTTGATGTGGTGGCGTTAGAATTTGATCCAGAGGTAGACCTCATCTCAAAGGACAATACAGTATCGCTGAGCGTAACAGATTTTGCTCTAGAAGCTGAGTTTATGGTATTTCCAAATCCCGCAACAACAACAATCACTATTAAAAAACCAGCATTTGTTGAGGTCTTCTCTGTTGACATCTATAATATGCTTGGGCAATTGGTAATGCGCGCACCTTATTCTGAAAATATGCACGTTGAAGACCTTTCATCAGGTCTTCATTTTATTCGTTTTGAAACAAATACAGGGATTATTCATAAAAGATTGCTAAAAAAATAAGGATTAGTGATATAATCTTTTAAGTATTGCCTTAAAGTTTTACTTTTGCGAACCATTAGTATAGATAGAATATGAGTTTTGTAGAGATATTGATAATTGTTGGGCAGTTCTTTTTGAGTCTTTCGTTGCTTATTGTGTTGCACGAAATGGGTCATTTTATCCCAGCAAAATTGTTTAAAACACGTGTAGAGAAATTCTTCTTGTTCTTTGATGTTAAGTTTGCTTTATTTCAAAAGAAGGTTGGAGATACAGTATATGGAATTGGTTGGTTGCCTTTAGGAGGTTATGTGAAGATCTCAGGGATGATCGATGAGAGCATGGATAAGGAACAATTAGCAAAGCCACCACAACCATGGGAATTTAGATCAAAGCCAGCTTGGCAACGTCTTATTATTATGCTTGGCGGTGTATTTGTGAACATTGTTTTGGCATGGATGATCTATGTAGGTATGGCCTTCACCTGGGGCGATAAATACTTGCCTAACGAGAGCCTTCAAGACGGCATTAGAGTGTCTGAATTCTTAAACGATAAAATTGGATTAGAGACTGGTGATAAGATCATTGCCCTTGACGGCGAACCGGTTGAAACTTACAATCAGATTGTGAGTAATATACTATTATCTGATAACGTTGAGATAGAGCGCAATGGTCAACCCATGACCTTAACTGTTCCTGAGGACTTCTTATCTCAATTAATTGATGACGAACCGGAATCGTTGATTAGTGTACGGTATCCATTTGTAATAGCTGATGTTCCAAAAGACTCGCACAATGCAGATTCTGAAATACAGAAAGGCGATATCATTACCGCGGTAAATGGTGCACCTACACGTTATTCTGACCAGGTCATTGATGCCGTTTCATCAATAGATGAGGGCACAGTTACGGTTGATGTGCAACGTGGTGAGGAGCAGTTTAAGACTACGCTGGCCATCAAAGAAGGCAAGTTTGGGCTCATTAGTGGTGGTGTTAGTATAGAAGACTTAGGAAAACTTGGTTTTTACGAACTGTCTACTAAAGAATACAGTTTTGCTGAAGCCTTTCCTGCGGGAACCAAAGAATTTAAAGAGCGTTTTGCCTGGTTTGGGAAGCAATTAGAAAAACTAGTCAACCCTAAAACAGGTGCTTATAAAGGCCTAGGGAGTTTTATCTCCATCGCCAAGATCTTCCCTACTACCTGGGACTGGCAAGCGTTTTGGAATATCACAGCCTTCTTATCGATTATGT
>CAYZKX010000152.1:0-6121 GCA_964479055.1 uncultured Flavobacteriaceae bacterium | reverse complement strand
CTATTGTAGATAGGAATGCAATTGCCAGAATTGATGCGATCATCGCGCGATACCCAAATATTGGTTTTCTCGAATTGGTAGCAATAATCTCAGACACTAGCCCCATTGCTGGGAGGATAACAATATATACTTCTGGATGTCCTAAGAACCAGAATAAGTGTTCAAATAATACTGGTGAACCGCCTTGATAATGTAATACCTCTCCTTGAATAAAAATATCAGATAGGAAGAAAGAGGTTCCAAAACTTCTATCCATTATCAATAATAATGCAGCTGATAATAATACTGGGAATGAAACCACACCAATAACAGCAGTAATAAAGAACGCCCAAATAGTTAGTGGAAGACGTGTCATAGACATGCCTTTTGTTCTTAAATTAATTATGGTAACGATATAGTTCAATGATCCTAATAATGAGGATGCAATGAAAATGGCCATAGAAACAAGCCATAAGGTCATACCAGCACCAGACCCTGCCTGTGCCATTGGTAACGCACTCAACGGTGGATAGATGGTCCATCCTGCCGCCGCTGGTCCTGCCTCAACAAAAAGAGACAATACCATGAATACACTTGATAGAAAGAACAACCAATATGAGACCATATTAAGGAATCCTGATGCCATATCACGTGCTCCACATTGTAATGGAATGAGTAAGTTACTGAACGTACCACTTAACCCTGCAGTAAGTACAAAAAATACCATTATGGTACCATGAATGGTCACTAAAGCTAGATACATATCGGCATCCATTACGCCTTCTGGTGCCCATTTTCCTAAAAGGGCTTCAAATACCACATTAGGTTTCTCTGGCCATGCCAATTGCATTCTAAACATCATTGACATTAACACCCCAATACATCCCATTATGGTTCCAGTGATAAGATATTGCTTAGCAATCATCTTATGATCCTGGCTAAAAATATATTTGGTTATGAACGTTTCTTTATGATGATGATGTCCATGGTCGTCATGTGCATGTGTATCGTCGTGTGCTGACATATCTAAATATTATTTTAGTCTTTTAGTTTTGAACTAAGGAGTTCTTAAATAATTGTTGTTCACTCATCCATGCGTCATATTCTTCTTGTGTTTCAACCACAATTTTCATTTGCATGTTGTAATGAGATTTTCCACAAATTTTATTACACAACAATAAGTAATCAAATTCATAGGTCAATTCTTGTCCTCGTTCTTCAATTTCTGCCTTATTGTTGGCGCGTATTCTATTGATATTTGCTACCTTATCAATAATATCGGGATTCTCACGCATTTCGGCAGTGGTCACTGTTGGTGTAAATGCAAATTGCGTAACCATTCCAGGAACACAGTTCATTTGTGCTCTAAAGTGCGGCATATAAGCCGAATGCAATACATCCTGAGAACGCATCTTGAAAATAACTTGTCTACCTACAGGCAAGTGTAATTCAGTAGTGATTACATCGTCCTGCGCATTTGGATCTGCTTCGTCCAAACCTAAGATGTTGGCGTTATCCAAATTTATTAATCGCACATTGGCTTTCCCCAATACATTGTCTGCCCCTGCATATCTAGCCTTCCAACTAAACTGCTGTGCATATAATTCTACTACTATAGCGTCTTCCTCTTCTTCGTAATTCATAATATCTGACCAAGCGAAGAGACCGTAAATAATTAATCCTGCAAGAACAATCACTGGAATAATGGTCCAAATAAATTCAAGGCGATCATTATCAGCATAGAAAAGTGCCTGCCTTCCTTCTTGTCCCCTATACTTATAGGCAAAATAGTGCAATAGATATTGCGTTACAGTTTGGACAATAAAGATGATGACCATGGTAATGATCATGAGGTTATCCAACAGTGGTCCATGCTCAGAAGCTGAATTGGACATCAACGGTAAATCCCCATACAATACAAAGCATACAATTGTGATGATGTAGATAAAAGCTAAGAAGCCCATCATCAAATAAGCATTGAGTTTATTATCAAAATCGGTAGCTACTTCCGAACTTTCCTTACCACCTTGAGCAAGGTCAAATATTTTGATCATTTGCCTTACGGCAACTGTTATACTTATTAAAACTAATATTACTAAAAACGTAGTCATTGCTTAATTTTCGTCTTTTTTACTAATAATGGTATTGTTCACTTTCTTTAATAAACGGATTTCCTTTAGCCAACAATGGATGTTTAGAAAGGGCATAAAATGTTAAGTACAAGAACAATCCTCCAAATAACATTACAGCACTTAATTCAGGTAATCCAATAGACCATCGATCTCCTACTGTAGCAGGCATGATCATATTGAATACATCTAAATAATGTCCAATTAATATCACAATCCCTGCACAAACAATAAACCATGGAATTCTTTTATAATCACTATTCATAAGTACCAGGAATGGGAACACAAAATTCATGACCAACATGCCAAAGAATGGCAATTTGTAATGCTCAAATCGTGTCGCAAAATAAGTGACTTCTTCAGGAATATTGGCATACCATATCAACATAAACTGAGAGAACCACAAATAGGTCCAGAAAATACTTATGGCAAACATGAACTTGGCCAGATCGTGTAAATGACTGTCATTCACAAATTCCAAATATCCTCTTGATTTTAAATAGATGGTAACAAGGGCTATGGTTGTAATACCACTTACAAACATGCTCGCAAATACATACCAGCCAAATAAGGTACTGAACCAGTGAGGATCCACGCTCATAATCCAATCCCAAGACATCATCGATTCTGTGTAAATGTAAAATACTAGGAATCCTGCCGAAATTCTAAAGTTCTTTTTAAAGTTGCGGTTGTCATCAGCTTCATCTTGTGCAATAGAGAACTTTCGTGAAAAATAACGATATGCACTCCATCCACCAAGGAATATTAAACCGCGTATAAAAAACCCTGTTTTATTTAAGAAGCTAGATTTATTTTGTATCAATTCGTCATGAGCAACCACTTCTGGATCCATCCAGATAAACAAGTGTGGTCCTGCCCATAGTGCAATACCAAGTACTAACAATCCACCAGGTAAAACGTAATAGGTAATACCTTCCATTACTCTAAATAATACTTGTGGCCAACCTGCTTGTGCCGCATATTGAATACCATAAAATGCCAAACTACCAAGAGCAATCATAAAAAAGAAGAATGCTGCTACGTAGAGCGCCGAATATGGTCGGTTATGAATTTGATGCATCACATGTTCAGCATGTTCATCATCATGATGTTCTTCAGCTGAATCTCCATGAGAGGCTGCCTCACCGTGACCACCACCATGATGTCCTGATGCTTCTTCTGCCAATAATACTTTTACATCTTCAACTGTAGTATTATGCGATTGCATATAACTATAGCCCCAGCCAATGGCTCCTAAAATCATTAGGGCAATTGAAAATATTTTAAGTCTATTTGAAAATGTATACATTTTGATATCTTACTTTGTCTATTTTAATTCAGATTTTAGCTTCATTACATAGGCCGTAACTTGCCAGCGTTCTTCTTCATTCAATTGATTGGCATATGATCCCATGGTATTTCTTCCATAGTAAATAACATGATAAGTGCTGCCTTCAGTGATTCCTCTTCCTTCGTCATTGTAACTTGGAACACCAAGAATCTTTTCACGTTTTACCAAATTCCCTTGGCCATCCCCTTTATTACCATGACAAATACCACAATAAATGTCATACAATTCCTTACCACGATCAAAATCCACCATTGTAGAATCTATTGGATTTGTCAACTCCAATTTAGCGCGATCATAATCTTCATTGGTGTTTTCATACTCATATATTGAGTGTCCTCGCGCTATGGTTCCATCAACAGGTAACATCGCCGATTGGTCACCTTCAAAAACAGGATACTCGCGGTAAGTCTCGTAGCTAGGTGACTCATACATTTGAGGAAAATATTGATAATTTGGCCTAGAGTCCTTTTGACACGATTGCAGTGCTCCAACAACCAAAATACATGCTACTATTTTATAAAAGCTTTTCATATTAATGTGCTTCTTTTTCAACAACGTTAAGTTCAACAGCTCCTGTGTCTGTTAAGAATTTAAGTAATTTATCTTCATCACCATGAACAGAAACCTCCATTAAAAAATGATCGTCTGTTGTTCTAGGATCTGGATTTTCTGCTTTTTTAAATGGCCACATTTTACTTCTTAAATAGAATGTGATCACCATCAAGTGTGCTGCAAAAAACACAGTCATCTCAAACATAATTGGCACAAATGCCGGCATGTTTTCAAAATAACTAAAGCTTGGTTTACCACCAATGTTTTGCGGCCAATCTTGAATCATGATGAAGTTCATCATCACGATGGCTACCGTAAGTCCTAAACAACCATACATAAATGAAGTAATGGCAATTCTAGTTGGTTCAAGACCCATGGCTTTATCCAATCCGTGAACCGGAAATGGTGTATATATTTCTTCAATATGATGTTTTTCGGCTTTAACGGCTTTAACAGCAGACATTAAAACATCATCATCATTATAAATAGCTTGTACAACTCTTGTAGTTTCCATTAATGCTATCTTTTTAATCTTTGTCCTTAGTTTTACCCTTAGTCTTTTTAGCGACTTTGGATGTTCGTTCATCAGCTCCTGTACCTACCAGGCTTTCACCAGCTTCTCTAATGCGCTTATAGCGCTCACCTGACGATTTCAATATGGTCTTAACTTCGGCCTGAGCAATTACAGGGAATGTTCTAGCATACAATAAGAACAATACGAAGAAGAAACCAATAGTTCCTATAAAAATTCCAATATCAACAAACGTAGGTGAGAACATGGTCCATGACGATGGTAAATAATCTCTGTGCAATGAAGTGACAATAATCACGAAACGCTCAAACCACATACCTATGTTCACCACAATTGAAATAAAGAATGAGAACATGATGCTGGTACGCAACTTTTTAAACCACATGAACTGTGGTGAGAATACGTTACAACTCATCATCATCCAATAGGCCCAGGCATAAGGTCCTGTTGCCCTGTTCAAGAACGCATATTGCTCATATTCAACACCTGAATACCATGCAATAAAGAGCTCAGTAATATAAGCAACACCAACAATAGACCCTGTGATCATGATCACAATATTCATTAGCTCTATGTGCTGTACAGTTATATAATCTTCTAGATTACATACTTTTCTCATGATAATGAGAAGTGTTTGTACCATTGCAAACCCTGAGAAGATCGCTCCTGCAACAAAATATGGCGGGAATATGGTAGTATGCCATCCTGGTATTACCGAAGTGGCGAAGTCAAACGATACAATGGTGTGAACCGAAAGTACTAATGGCGTAGCCAATCCTGCAAGTACAAGTGATACTTCTTCAAAGCGTTGCCAATCTTTTGCACGTCCTGACCACCCAAAGCTCAATAACGAATATATTTTTTTCTGGAACGGTCTCACTGCTCTATCTCGAATCATAGCAAAATCAGGAAGGAGTCCAGTCCACCAGAATACTAGTGATACCGACAAATATGTTGAGATCGCAAATACATCCCAAAGTAATGGTGAATTAAAGTTAACCCATAATGATCCAAACTGATTTGGTATTGGTAAAACCCAATAACCCAACCATGGACGACCCATGTGAATGATTGGGAACAGTCCTGCTTGTATTACTGAGAAGATGGTCATGGCTTCAGCCGAACGGTTAATTGCCATTCTCCATTTTTGTCTGAAAAGTAAGAGTACCGCAGAGATCAGTGTTCCTGCGTGACCAATACCAACCCACCAAACGAAGTTCGTAATATCCCAGGCCCAACCTACTGTTTTATTTAAGCCCCAGGTACCAATACCTGTTGATATGGTATAAATTATACACCCAATTCCCCACAGAAAAGCAGCAAGTGAAATAGAAAATACTATCCACCAAGATCTGTTTGCATGCCCTTCTACTGGTCTTGCAACATCAACAGACACATCATGATATGATTTTTCGCCTGTTACTAAAGGTCTTCTAATAGGTGCTTCGTAATGAGACGCCATAGTTTATTTCTAGTTTTCTTTATTAATTATGCTTCGCTTGTATTTCTTACTTTGGTTTGATACATCACGTTTGGTTTTGTACCTACACTTGCAAGCAAACGATACATTCGTTTATC
>CAYZKX010000151.1:0-6140 GCA_964479055.1 uncultured Flavobacteriaceae bacterium | reverse complement strand
ATCTAATAGTCGCCTATAACGCCTGAAAACTACTTCTTCCATTGAAGCAAAATCATCGGGTCCTTCAACTGTTTTAATATTGAAATGGCGATAGTCCTTTTTACTAGGCTTACCATTTTTAAATACCACACAGGCTGCCACAGGGTTAGTACCTTGTATGTTGGAATTGTCAAAACATTCAATATGTCGAGGTTCTACATTTAACCGTAGATCGGCTTTCATTTGAGCCATTATTCTATTGGCATGTCTGTCAGGATCAACAATTTTAATTTGTTTTAAGCGCTCTAGTCTAAAGTATTTTGCATTGCGATTAGACAGATCAAGAATGTGCTTCTTGTCTCCTAATTTTGGTACGGTTACCTTGATCTCTTCACCCAAATCCAATTTGAATGGTACATAGATCTCTTTAGAGTTTGACGAAAATCGTTGTCTTATTTCAGTAATTGCCAGGGGTAATAGCTGTGCATTGGTTTCCTGTAATTTTTTCTTGATCTCTAATGTATGTGATCGTACAATAGAACCGTATGAGAGCTGTAGGAAATTAACATACGCATAGCTTTCGTCACTTACAATAGAGAAAACATCTACATTGCTGATTTTTGGATTTACTATCGTGGATTTCGCTTGATAATTCTCAAGAACCTCTATTTTTTCCTTAATTTTTTGAGCATCTTCAAATTGCATATTCTTGGCATGCAACTTCATTTGATCTTTAAACTGTTTTAGTGAATCCTTAAAATTACCCTTTAATATTTTTCGTATGGATTTTATGTTTTCCTGATAGTGTTCTTCTGTTTCATGTCCTTCACATGCGCCTTTGCAATTGCCTAAATGATACTCAAGACAGACTTTATATTTCCCTGCTTTGATCTTTTCTTCGGCCAGATCATAATTACATGTACGCAATGCATATAGCCCTTTGATTAATCCTAATAAGGTTTGAACTGTTTTTACACTGGTATAGGGACCAAAATATTCACTGCCATCTTTAATTAAGCGTCGGGTTTGAAAAACGCGAGGATAGCGCTCATTCTTAATACAGATCCAGGGATATGATTTATCGTCTTTTAGCAGAACATTATATCGTGGCCTGTACTTTTTTATAAGGTTATTCTCTAACAAAAGGGCATCGGTCTCAGTTTCAACTACGATATGCTTAATACGTACTATTTTTTTGACCAATACTCTTGTTTTACCATATTCGTGATTCTTAGTAAAATATGAGCTCACTCGCTTTTTAAGGTTCTTAGCTTTTCCTACATATAAGATCTCATTTTCGGTATCAAGAAATTGATAAACACCAGGGAGATCCGGTAGCGTTTTTAATTGTATTTCTAAAGGTGTTTCACTCATTAATTCAAAGGTATATTAAATACATATACCGAAAAAATTGGACAATGATTTTTAGTATCTTGCATATGTATTGACATCGCTTATTAATGAACATTGTTATTCTCTCACGTAACGCCAATTTATATTCTACGAAACGATTGATTGAGGAAGGTGAATCCCGAAATCATGAAATGGAAGTTATAGATCCGCTAAAATGTGATATCATAATTGAGAAGGAGCGGCCTACTATTTATTATAAAGACCGCTATCTTGATTATGTAGATGCCATAATACCGCGAATAGGTGCTTCTGTTACGTTTTTCGGATGTGCCGTTGTAAGACAATTTGAAATGATGAATGTGTTTACAACTGTGACTTCAGATGCTATTATTAGATCTCGCGATAAACTTAGGAGTTTTCAACGCCTTTCCAAAGCAGGGATTGGAATGCCAAAAACCGTTTTTACCAATTATTCTAGGGACGTGCAAGAAGTTATTGATCGCGTAGGCGGTACTCCCGTAATTATAAAACTTTTAGAGGGTACGCAAGGATTGGGTGTTGTATTGGCTGAAACTAAAAACGCTGCCGAATCGGTATTGGAAGCGTTTAATGGATTACAAGCTAGGGCATTAGTACAAGAGTATATATCGGAAGCTAAAGGCAGTGATCTTCGCGCCTTGATTGTTGACGGACAAGTCATTGGGGCTATGAAAAGACAGAGTCGCGAAGGTGATTTTAGATCTAATTTACATCGTGGTGGTAAAGCCGAATACGTTAAATTAAGTGAGGCTGAATTGAAGCTTGCTATAAAAGCAGCAAGGGCTTTAAAATTACCTGTTTGTGGTGTAGATATGATACAGTCCAACAGAGGGCCGCTTCTTATGGAAGTAAATTCTACACCAGGATTGGAGGGCATTGAAGGCGCCACTCAAAAAAATATAGCTAAAGCTATAATTACGTTTATAGAACGAAACCGACACTAATGAGTAAACAGGAAATTTTTACGATTCTTGGTGAGGAGATCAAGCTGGGACAAGGCAAACATCTCAATATAAATGTAGCCAAATTACATACTCAAAACACCATTGATATCCCCGTTATTATTGAACGCTCAAAAAAACCTGGCCCTACAGTATTGATTACGGCTGGAATCCATGGCGACGAAGTAAATGGTGTGGAGATTGTTAGACAGGTTATAGCCAAAGGTATTAATAAACCCAAAATTGGAACCATTGTTTGTATCCCATTGATCAACGTATTTGGGTTCATTCAAATGGACAGAGAATTTCCTGACGGTCGTGACCTCAATAGAGTATTTCCAGGATCTAAACACGGCTCACTGGCCAGTCGCGTAGCGCATAAATTGGTTTCAGAAATTGTTCCGCATGCCGATCTTATATTAGACTTTCACACTGGAGGAGCCGACAGATTTAATGCTGCTCAAATAAGAATAGTAAAAGATAATTTGGAATTGAAAAAGCTTGCAAAAATTTTTGGAGCACCATTCATTATTCACTCAAAACAATTGAAACAATCGTTTAGAAATACGTGCAACAAACTAGATATTCCCATGTTACTATTTGAAGGAGGGAAGTCATTTCACATAGACTCTACAGTAACTAATACTGGCGTAAATGGCACCAAACGTGTGCTTTCGCATTTAGGAATGTTGAATACAAAGTTCACGGTTTCAAAACCTAAAAAAAAGTGTACTATAGTAGCCGAAAGCAAATGGATTAGAGCTAACTATTCTGGGATGTTTAGAGCATCAGTCCCTATTAACGCCCAAGTTAAAAAAGGCGATGTAATTGGTCATATTACAGATCCTTACGGTAGTTTTCATCATTTTGTTAAAGCACCTAATGGTGGCTATATATTCAATGTCAACGAATCTCCAATAATTTACCAAGGTGATGCTGTTTTTCATATCTCAACCAAATTAGGCCGATGATCAAACAAGACCTTCGTAAAAAGTATAAGGCATTGAGACGTGCCTTATCGGCCTCTCAAATTGACTCTTATAGTTTGTCTATCGCCAATAGAACATTGGAACTTCCCATATGGAATAAAGGGTATTATCATGTGTTTTTGAGTATCCGTGAACAGCACGAGGTAGATACTGAATTCTTACTTCACATTTTGCAAGGTAAAGACAAGAATATCGTTATTTCAAAAAGTAACTTTGAAGATTGCTCCATGTCACATTATTTGTTGACCGACGCTACAAGTATTAAAAAAAATCAATGGAATATCCCTGAACCATTAAATGGAATTCCTATTTCAACTTCGAGTATAGAAGTTGTTTTTGTTCCATTATTGGCATTTGATAAATCAGGCCATCGGGTTGGTTATGGCAAAGGATTCTATGATGTGTTTTTAAGGGATTGTCATCCTAATACTATCAAAATTGGACTGTCTTTTTTTGAAGCTGAACAGGAAATTAGCGATTTAAGCAAAAGTGATATTGCACTCAATTATTGTGTTACTCCATCTCAGGTGTATCCGTTTTAGTAGGATTGGTAAAAATGAGTTTGTTGAATATGAGCAACAAACCAATTCCTGTACTAATGGCTATATCTGCAATATTAAAAACGGGTTCAAAAAATAAAAAGGCGTCTCCACCTACAAATGGAAACCAATCGGGAAATTGTCCTCTCCAAATTGGAAAATGCAACATATCCACAACTTTTCCATGAAAGAGGGTATCATATCCTTGTTCTGGAAGAAAGGTTGCTAACTCAGTGCGACTATCACTAAAAAAAATACCATAAAAAACCGAATCTACAATGTTACCCAATGCTCCGGCAAAAACCAATGATAAAGACCAAATGAGTACTTTAGGTGAATGCCTTTTTATTGCAGTTGTTAGCCAATAACCAATGCCGATAATAGCCAGTATTCTAAATGACGTTAAAATTATTTTGGCCGTTCGATCTGAAATAAAAGGTATGAAATCGCTTAGTTTAGCACCCCATGCCATGCCACTATTTTCAACAAACAACAATTCAAACCATTCAAAAACCTCTACACTTTCACCCAAAATAAAGTGAGTTTTAATATAGAATTTAGAGATTTGATCTATAATAAAAATTATGAATATTAACAGGGTAGCCTTCTTAAGGGTCATAGTCTAAAATTCCTGTTTAAATATAAATTATATGACGTTATAAATAAAAACGTCTCTTAAAAAGAGACGTTTTATGTTTTATGAAGACGTCATTTACTTCTGCATATTTTTTGCCTCAATACTTAAGGTCGCATGAGGTACAAGCTCCAAGCGTTTCTTATTGATCAATTTGCCCGTTACACGGCAAACACCATAGGTTTTATTTTCAATTCTAATCAATGCATTTTTAAGATCGCGAATAAACTTCTCTTGTCGTATAGCGAGTTGAGAGTTCGCTTCTTTACTCATTACAGCACTACCTTCATCAAATGCTTTAAACGTTGGTGATGTATCTTCAGTACCATTGTTGTGGTCGTTCATGTAAGCACTTTTAATCAATTCAAGGTCATGTTGTGCTTTATTAATCTTTTCCTGAATCAATACTCTAAATTCTTCTAATTCTTCGTCCGAGTATCTGTTGTTGATATCTACTCC
This sequence comes from uncultured Flavobacteriaceae bacterium, assembly GCA_964479055.1. GTDB lineage: Bacteria > Bacteroidota > Bacteroidia > Flavobacteriales > Flavobacteriaceae > CAYZKX01. Next base: position 1,207 of record CAYZKX010000151.1, on the reverse strand, counting down.
CATAATTCTAATGTTTTTCGATAAATAGTTTGGTATCGATGCCATCAAATGATATGTCTATACCCTCATTTATCTGATCCATAATTTCTAATTCTTCGGTTAAGGTCTCTGTTTTGATATACTCAAGATTAGAAGTAACAGCCGAAACGATACGCTCTTCTTTTTGAAGTTTCACATCAATCCTGTCGGTTACTTCAAAGCCTGAATCCTTACGTAAATTTTGAATTCGGTTTACAAGTTCTCTTGCTATCCCTTCTCTTCGCAGATCATCAGTAATAGTAACATCTAATGCTACTGTTAACGGGCCTTCGTTAGCTACCAGCCAACCTTCAATATCTTGAGATGATATCTCTACATCTTCAAGACCTAAATTAATATATTTTCCGTTAATTTCAACGTCTAAACTCCCGTTTTGTTCGATTTTTTTGATGTTTTCAGCTGTAAATGCATTTATGGCATTACTAATTAGCTTCATATCTTTTCCAAATCGTGGACCTAGAACCTTGAAATTAGGTTTTATTTGTTTTATCAGTATGTCTGAAGCGTCTTCCATAAGCTGAATGTCCTTCACATTCACTTCGTGCTTAATAAGATCAGCCACCTCCAAGATCTCTTCCTTATGTTGCTGAGAATCTATAGGTATCAGGATCTTCTGTAACGGTTGACGTACTTTTATTTTTTCCTTTGCTCTTAACGACAACACCAATGATGATATTGTTTGTGCATTTTCCATTTTGCGCTCTAATACCTTGTCAATGTATTGCTCATCATACGTTGGAAAATGTGCTAAATGTACACTTTCAAAATTTTCTTTTTGTGTAACTTTTGTTAAATCTAAATACAATTTATCCATATAAAAAGGTGCAATGGGAGCGCCTAATTTGGCAATTGTAATTAAACAAGTGTATAGCGTTTGATAGGCTGATATTTTATCCTTCTGATAATCCCCTTTCCAGAATCGTCTTCTACTTAGTCGAACAAACCAATTACTTAAATACTCTTGAGTAAAAAATGAAATCGCGCGTGCAGCCTTGGTAGGCTCATAATCTTCATAAAAGTTCTCAACTTTTTTAATAAGGGTATTCAGTTCAGATAGAATCCAACGATCCAACTCCGGGCGTTCATTCATTGCGATATCCTCTTCTGAATAATTGAACCCGTCCAAGTTTGTGTAAAGGGCAAAGAATGAATATGTATTGTAAAGGGT
>CAYZKX010000150.1:0-6224 GCA_964479055.1 uncultured Flavobacteriaceae bacterium | reverse complement strand
AGCCCACATTCCAATAAGATTTCCATGGTATTGTAAAGCGTAGCCCGTGACACACGATAGTTTTTATTCTTCATGTTGATATAGAGCGACTCTATATCAAAATGATCGTCACTGTCATAGATCTCTTGAAGAATAGCATAACGCTCAGGAGTTTTACGATGTCCATTTTCTTCTAAGAAAGTGGTGAAAACTTCCTTAACAATTTCTTGATTTGACTTTACTGTATCCACACTCATAATCGATGCAAATTTAGCGAATTTTTATTCTCTGAAAACCTTTTCTATACCATTAATTTTCTTAAGTTTTTCCATGAGTTTATCAAGCTCATTTTTGTGTTTAACCACTACTTTTATCTGACCTGAGAATGTGCCACCATCCGTATCGAAACTTATACTTTTCATATTGACATGCATGTTCGATGAAATGATCTTGGTGATATCGTTTACAAGTCCCAAATTGTCAATTCCTGTTAGCTTGATCAATGCCGTGAATTCTTGGGTTGAATCAATCCATTTTGCGGCCATGATTCTATAGGCATAATTAGATTGTAAACTCAAGGCATTTGGACAATTCTTTTTATGCACCTTAATACCATCGTTGATTGTAACAAATCCAAATACTTCATCTCCAGGAATTGGATTACAGCAAGTGGATAGGGTATAATCAAGCTTTTCTTCTTCTTTACCAAATACTAGCATATCGTATTTGGCGGTAATTTCATCCTTATCAATGTCTGGAGCTGCTGTAGGTTTTCTGATTCGATTTTTAATGAAACTCATGATGGCATTGCTACGCTGTGCAGCAAATTCCTTGAGCATTTTATTATCAATAGTACCTATACCAATTCTGTAAAAGAGATCAAGACTGGTTTTTAATTTAAAGTGATTAACCAATTCGTTAATTACTTTTTCATTGACTGTGATCTTAAGTTGTTTAAGTTTACGTCTTAAAATTTCCTTACCATCCTCGGCAATGATCTTTTTCTCTTCTTTAAGAGAAGATTTTATTTTACTACGTGCCCTAGCGGTTGTGGCATAATCTAGCCAGTTGGAATTGGGTTTGATATTATCTGAAGTGAGTATCTCAACCTGATCGCCACTTTTAAGTTCGGCACCTAAAGGTACCAGTTTGCCATTTACTTTGGCGCCACGAGTGCGCAGTCCAACTTCGGTATGTATACTAAAAGCGAAGTCCAATGGAGAAGCTCCTTTGGGTAGTGATTTAAGATCACCTTGAGGTGTAAAGACAAATATTTCTTTAGAATAAAGGTTAAGTTTAAATTGTTCAACAAAGTCAACGGCATTGGTGTCTGGATTTTCGATAGCTTCCTGAAGTTTGTTAATCCAATCATCCAAACTGTCTTCTTTTTCATTCTTTTGTTTATACTTGTAATGGGCGGCATATCCTTTTTCGGCGATCTCATTCATGCGTTCGCTGCGAATTTGCACTTCTACCCATCGTCCTTTGGGTCCCATTACGGTTATATGCAACGCTTCATATCCTGTGGATTTAGGGGAGGAAATCCAATCTCTTAATCGGGTAGGGTTTGGTCTAAAATGATCGGTTACTATGGAGTAAATTTTCCAAGCAATGAACTTTTCACTTTCAACATCACATTTATAGATAATACGTACCGCAAACTTGTCATAAACTTCATCAAATGCAACGCCTTGCTTGACCATTTTGCGTCGAATAGAGAAAATAGACTTTGGGCGTCCCTTGATCTCATAATCCATTTTCTCTTTATCAAGAGAAGACTTTAGTATTTTACTGATCTCTTTAATATAGGCATCTTGCTCTTCTTTACTTTCCTTGATTTTGGTTAGGATATCATTATAGACTTCTGGTTCGGTATATTTTAAACCTAGATCTTCCAACTCGGTCTTAATATTATAAAGACCAATTCTGTGAGCCAAAGGTGCGTAGATGTACAAGGTTTCGGAGGCTATTTTTACTTGCTTATCCGGACGCATATGTTCCAGTGTTTGCATATTGTGCAAACGGTCGGCAATTTTTATGATGATTACTCTTACATCATCATTAAGAGTCAATAGCATCTTTCTAAAGTTCTCTGCCTGTTGTGAAATATCCATGTCCTTTTTTAAGTTGGATATTTTTGTGAGTCCGTCAACAATTCGTGCTACTGCCTCACCAAACATTTGTTCGAGATCGTCAAGGGTGTAATTGGTATCTTCAACCACATCATGTAAAAGTGCTGAAGCAATTGATGTGGCATCAAGTCCTATCTCTGAGGCAACAATTTTGGCTACTGCCAAAGGATGAAATATATAGGCTTCTCCAGATTTACGGCGCTGTTCTTTGTGTGCATCTACAGCTACATCAAAGGCCTTTCTAATTAGTTTTTTGTCTTCAGTAGAAAGGTTACGGTAACTTATTTTTAGAAGCTCTTTATACGATTTGGCAATCGCGGCATTTTCCTTTTCTATTTCAACAGCTGTCATATATTAAAATTACTATAAAGTAAGTTAACAGACAACCTCTTTAAGAAATTATTGTCTTAGGTTTCGAATGCGTTGAAGTAAGGTTGGATGCGAGTGATGCATGAACACATAAACCGGATGTGGAGTCAAATTACTTAAACTGTTTTTCGATAGTTTTTTCAATGAAGAGATCAACGGTTCGGCCTTGTAGGTGTTTTTGGCATAATTGTCGGCCTGGTATTCAAATTTTCTTGACAAGTGATTCATGACCAAGCCAGTAATCTCACTAATTGGACTGTATAACATACCAAAAGCGATCAAGCCTATATGAAAACTAGGGATCTCTACACCCAAAGCTTGTGATAATAAAGGATTGGAAATAAAGATAGAAAGGATGTACAAGGTCAATCCTGTGAGCAAAGTTGAAGTTATAAGGTTAAAAATGATATGCTTGCGCTTATAATGACCTACTTCATGGGCAAGTACTGCCACAATCTCATCATCGTTAAGATCATTGATCAAAGTGTCATAAAGGGTAACGCGTTTTTCACTTCCAAATCCCGAAAAATACGCGTTGGCCTTAGTACTTCGCTTTGAGCCGTCAATCACAAAAATCTTATTCAACTTAAAACCTACTGTTTTAGCATAGGCCGATATTTTATCGCGTAATTCTCCAGCTTCAAGTGGTGACTGTTTATTGAATAACGGTACAATTAATTTGGAATAAAACATATTCATAAAAACAGAAAAAAGTGTAATTACTACCCAGGCATAAAGCCAGAAACGCTCTTGAGTGAGCATATAGATATAGATAATAAGTGCCAAAATACCACCACCTAATATGACTAACATCAGCCAGCCTTTTAATTTATCTAGTATAAAGGTTCGTTTAGAAGTTTTATTGAAGCCAAAGCGCTCTTCGATGACAAATATCTTATAATAGGTAAAAGGTGTTGTTAGAATATCACTGGCAAACATGATAATTCCAAAAAATAGTAAGGCGATAATAATGTCATTATCACTAAATGAACGCGCAATGTTATCGACATATTCAAATCCATCTAAAAAGAAAAAAGTCAATGTTAGGACCAATGAAAAAGTAGAAGTCAGTAATCCAAATTTGTAGTTGGTTTTCTTATAGGCTTGTGACTTTAGATAATCGTCATTATCATAAACATCATTGATCTCTTGTGGAAGCGTGTCATCAAAATGTTTGGCATTGATAGCGTCAATTATTTTGTCGATGATGAAATTGACTACGATTATTCCAATAATGATATAGAAAAGTTGTGCTCCAGTCATGAATTTTAATCTTAGTAATGCTAATTAATTTTGCCTTTGTCTAACCGCTTCAAAAATAAGAATTCCAGCAGCAACTGACACGTTCATGGAGTCGATTTCTCCATGCATTGGAATTATAATGTTTTTTGTTGAGTTGTGCAGCCATTCATCAGATAATCCTTCAGCTTCTGTGCCAACAACAATTGCTGTAGCATTCCTATAATCTTGAGCTGCATAGCTTACTGAAGATTGCAGTGCTGCGCAATAAATAGATATATTTTGTTGCTTTAAAAAGGTGATAATATCTGCAGTTGATCCAGTTGCAATGTTGTTGGTAAAAATGCAACCTACACTTGACCTGATTATGTTCGGGTTGAACATATCAGTCTTAGGATTGGCAATTAATACAGCATCTACATTGGCGGCATCGGCCGTTCGCAACAATGCACCAATATTTCCAGGTTTTTCGGGCGCTTCAGCAACGAGGATCAAAGGAGAATCAGTATTTAATATTAGGCTATTTAGATGAAGCTGTTTTTGTTTGACTAAAGCAATGACACCTTGTGTGTTTTCACGATATGCAATGCGTTGATAAACCTCTTTGGAAACTTCAATATATTCGGCATCAATAGACAGTAATTGTTGTAGTTTATCTTTAGAAATAATTTCTGGTTGAAATAAAACCGTTTGTATTTCATAGCCACCTTTTATGGCCAAAGAGAGCTCTCGTTGTCCTTCTATTAAGAACAAACCTGACCGCTTGCGTGCTCGAGATTTCTCCTTATATAATAAGAGGTCTTTGATAAAAGGATTTTGTATACTTGTAATACACTTTGTCATGGGTAAGCAAAAATAACAATTAATGTAATTAGCTGGTTGTGCTTCCGACAAACGTTAAGACTAAAAAAAATGAAATGAAACAACTTTCTTTAGTAATGCTATTGGCATTAATGTTCACTGCATGTAAAAAAGAATCTAAAACCGTGTATCAGGATGAAGATATTGAAGTAACCACTTCAATTTATCCTGAGGCCATAACCAATGTATTTGAGGCTCACGGTGGTATCGATCAATGGAATCAGTTCAATGGACTTCAATTTGGAATTCAACGCGATGATTTTGTAGAAAGTCATGAGGTAAATCTAAAAAGCAGACAATCGTTGATAAAGTACAAACACCACCATCTTGGATTTGATGGAGAACAAGTGTGGGTAAAAAATTTAGACACTACAACATACAAATCTAACCCAAAGTTTTACTATAATTTGATGTTTTATTTCTATACGATGCCCTTTATTGTCGCTGATAACGGGATAATTTATGAAGAAGGACCAGATCTTGTAGTTGATGGCAAAACATATCCAGGAATATTAATTTCATATGAAGCTGGAGTAGGGGAATCACCTGAAGATGAGTATGTTATTTATTATGATGAAGAAACCAACAGAATGGAATGGTTGGCATACACAGTTACTTTTTTCAGTAAAGAAAAAGGGAAGAAATTCAATTTGATCAAATATTCAGACTGGCAGTCGTCGGATGGTTTACTCATGCCTACAAAATTACAGTGGCATAAATTTGAAGATGGTGAAGTAGGAGACATGCGTAACGAATTAGTATTTATCAATACCACCTTTTCAAAGGAATCACCTAATTCAAATTTATTTGTAATTCCTGAAGGGGCAACTATTGCTGAATAGTGCATAAAATAAATTTAAGAACAAGAAGGTAAACTCTTATCGGGGTTTACCTTTTTTAGTTTTATGTTCATTAGTTTTAAGTATTGGGAAAATTTGCTATGAAAAACGCACTCTAAGCTTAAAGCTGGTCTGGTCGCATATGTTTTTACAGTTTAGGGTGTGTTTACACTTATATATTTGCCCCCAATGAATAAAAAAGCGAGCCTGAAGCTCGCTTTGATTTTAATTTCCGTTGATCTTTTTATCGTAGCGTTTCCACAATTTGGTTTGATGCGTTTCCAAACTTATGACGCGTCCGTTAATGAAGGCGTGGGTGAGATCATTGCCAATCATATCAAGGGCATCACCTTTACTAATAAATAAAGTGGCATCTTTACCAGTTTCTAGTGTTCCAAGTTGTTTTCCCATACCTAAAATTTGAGCAACGTTAGATGAGATTAGTTTTAATGCATCTTCTTTGTCCATGCCTTGTCCAACGACTTGGCCTGCGTAGAATGGTAAATTTCTACTTTGAAAATTGGAAGCACCACCTGTATGAATACCTACCATTACACCAGCATCCATCAAAAGTTTTGGATTTTTATAAGGCAGATCGTAATCGTGATCATCAATAAATGGCAGACTATGTGTATGACTAATTAATACAGCCACATTATTTTTCTTTAATAAATCGGTTACGGCGTAAGCTTGATAGCCACCTACAATTACCATTTTAGAAATACCATTATTGGTAGCAAAATTAACCGCATCAGTAATGCCTTTTTCATCATTCACATGCACATACAGTTTTTGAGTGCCATCG
>CAYZKX010000149.1:0-6271 GCA_964479055.1 uncultured Flavobacteriaceae bacterium | reverse complement strand
CATTAATGCATAATATTACTACATCCAGCCAACTTCACGTAATGCCCATGGAGCATTCCATATTTTAGTCATATGTGTAATCTTACCATCACCGTTCATTTTTAAAGCATAAACGTAATGGGTATTTGTAGTTTTCTGGGTTGGTGGTACAGGCCCTCCATCTCCTGAATGTGTGCCACTAAATGTTGAAAAGAAAATAGCTGTGTTAGTCTCTGCATCGTACGCAGAAGCATGAACGGAATAACTACATCCTGGCATGGTTACAGTGCTCAGGCCTTCAAGCCAATCAACATAGGATTTGATATCATTTACTTCGGCAAGTGCTTGTGCTTGGCAATCAAAATTACCATTGCCATCCACATATTCGGCGCATGCTACCCAGCCCTTAGCTGATTCGCAATTGTGAAAAAAGGTTTTAGCGTTTTCAAAATAATTCATAGTTGTTAGTTTAGTAATAGATCAAGCTATGAATTTGAAGCGATTGAAGTTACAAAAAAAAAGCAATTAATGAATACATATAAAAATTCAAAACTTTATTGTTTCGGCAATTTAATCGTTTTGGTACCTAAATCCACACTTATTCTAGCCAAGTCAAGGCAGTAAAAATGTTTGGCAAGCGTTAAAATGTTCTTAAAGAGTGAAACAGTAAAAAATATTTGTCGTCGTTAATATAAAGAACCACCAAAAGTGTAATAACGATGTTAGGCAAATTAACTATCATAGTATTCAAAGCAATCAAAGCATACGGGATAAGTTCCATCCTTTATGATCCTTTGGTTAGTTTGATAACTGCTTTTCAGATAGATGTAATAACGTTGTTTAGCGCGCTAACCATTGAACTCATGTTTTTTCTTCTTAAATACTCAAAAGTAGAATTCCCTCAATGGATTGAGGCTTTTGAAGATCTCATGTGATTTATTTCAATAATATTGTAGAGTAGACTACTCATTATCAGGATGATTTTTAATCGCTTGAGTCCATTCTGGTATAGCTTTATTTGGATACATTGCCTTATGAAGTTTGGAGTAAAATTCTAACCCAAATTGGATTAAACGATACGCCGAAATCTTTTGCATGTTATGATAGCTTTGATAATGTAAGACTTCATTAATATAATATGGATTGGTTAAGAAGTAGTTTGTAGCCTCTTCAGAATATGTTTCGTTAATAACAGCAGGGAACCATTCGTATTTCTCGGACCAATTACGTTCATTTCGAAGAGCATTTTCTAACAACAATGCATTCCACCGATCTAAATCTTTAACAGGATCATTATATAGAAAACTCAATTCATTAAAAAGAATAATTTTATCATCAGGAATCTTATCTGAACGATTTACTAGATTCTGATATGCCGTAGATTTAGTATCTAGATCAAATGCATATATAATGGTATTTGAGATGTAAGGATTATACTTATAATCTTGATATGATAATTTCTTTTGCAAGATCAGTTGCATGGTCGAATCTCTTGATTTTTCGTATTGTAGCACCCGATCGCACTCTTTAATATTGGTTTGCACCTCATCAAGAACATCCTGAAAGAGTCGGTTAATTGTAATTAGGTCCTTTTGTTTTTGGTTACTATTATTAACATATAAAGCAATCAAAATACCCAAGACTACCAATACAATTTCGCCTACTGCGTAGATCAAGTACTTACTAAACCTGTTTTGAGATAATAATTGTTGTCTTATTTTTCTAAAGAATTTAAACATTACTTATTATTTAGCTCTTTAAGAATAAGGCTGTCCAAGGTTTTTACATTGTATTCAAATCTATTTATTAACCTAATATGTGAATTTAGAGTCTCCAATTTAAAGGTTAATAAATTCCATAATTCCATGTCATCATAAAATTGTTGATAGTCGGTTTGAGGTCCCCCAAGTACAAGCCCTCTTTTATGAAACCCTATAGCCACGTTGGCATAGTTGATCTTGTCATAAAAATAAGGTTCTATAGATAGCGCATATTGATTTTCCATATAATCATCAAATGATTTTGATCTGGTCAGATTATTTCCAAGAAATTGAAACTGAGTTTTGATGTCCTCATTTTCTATTTTTGATAAATTACCCTCATTAATGAACTCTTCAGTTAAGGGCATAGACGCATCGAAGGCATAGGCTGTGGCCAACGCTCCTATAGTTACTTCTAATTGACCCAATGAGTCCCTGTTCTTCATATTCAAAATGGTCAGGCTTCGCTTGTTGGCCTTGATCACACCATCAATAGACTCTCCATACCTAGATAGAACTTTTATTGTTGTTATAAGCTCTTCATGTATCCGCTGATAATAATTGGTTATTAACTTTTTTTCCTGCCTATTTTGATTCCAGTTATTCACCTGTAAGGCCAACAAAATACCAATCATAACCAACAGTATTTCACCTAAAGCATACTTAAAATATCTAGCAGTCTTACCTTCGCCTAAAAGCTGCTGACGAATACGTCTAAAGAATTTAATCATTTGAATTTAGTTGATATTCTAAAGATACTGAAATTCTAAATGCTGAGTTTTAGCTACAAAAAAATCACACAATTAATGCCAATTTTGACATTAAAGCATGAATTAACAGAAGATACCGGTTTAATAAAGAATCCTTATTTAAGATTACAAAAGGCTTCAGAGTTCTTAGCTCAACCCTCTTTAAATATAATAAGAAAAAGCAAAAAAAATAAAGCACGATTTTCATCGTGCTTTATTAGTTCTATTTCCCACTCATTTCTTTATTATAAACCCATATTTCATCCCACCAATTCTTAAACGTAGCATTTCGCATATTAATGTGTGGTTGCCAAGAATTTTCACCATTGGCCGCTTCAAATGACTTTCTAAAATCTTTCCATCCAGCATCAAATTCGGTCCAGTTCTTGTGGAAAGAAATCGTTGCAAAATGTCTGCCAATGTCCTGGCCCTGATTAAATTCATTCACATATATCCCCCAAGGATTTTCGCCTTCCATGCCTTTAACTGCCTTACTCACTTTTTCAAAAACCGCACCAATATTAAAGCCATTACCTGGATTGACTTCCCAATAACGGATATAAAGTATTGGATGCGTGACCTCTTCAGTATTAAGCATTTCCACATTATGCAATTCAGGTCTCCAGGCACTCCAATATTCAATGGTGTTCATCTTCTTGATATACGGCATGACATTGTCTCTCCAGTCTTCATCATGACCATCAGCTGCAGGTCTAGAATCCAAGTGTTTAAACATGACTGGGCCCATACTCCAAACGATCTTTCCGGCATTAGGCCCGGAAGAAATATTGAATACAGAAGCCTCATGGGTACCTGAAGCGTGATACTTCATGTTGTGCGCTCTCATGGATTCACCAAGTGCTTTCAAATTGGTGTTGTCTGGGGTCAAGATGACATTCTCCCACATCATGTAAGAAGAATCATCTTGGGCATTACTGGTTAGTGTTATTCCAAACAGGAATACTAACAGTAGAATTGTTGAATTAATTGATTTAAACATCCCTGTTAATTTTAGTTGTTAATTAGTAAGGCTATTGCCTTGAAGAAAAAAATACATTGGAGCCAACGTATAATAAGTAAAAGCTTTTGAGGATAGCCTCTAACCTAAGATAAAGGATCAGCTTTGGAGAAAACTAAATATACAAAAAAATGCAGAGAAAAGTGAGATTTAACTGTAGCAATTCTAATATGCCTTAAAAAGACGACTTATTTTATATATTAGTATCTTATTCTTTAATAACCAATCCAAATTTTCCATTCATGAAAATTGATATAGATTTTGTGCGTTCGCAGTTTCCTGCATTCTCAGTAGATGCCTTAGAAGGTTGGGCCTTTTTTGAAAATGCAGGTGGTTCATACCCTTGTAAACAGGTAGTCAACCGCTTAACTGATTTTTATACGAATAACAAAGTACAACCCTATTATCCGTATCCGGCTTCAACACATGCAGGAAAATTAATGGATTCATCTTATAGGCGTATGGCTGCTTATCTCAATGTAAAACCTTCTGAAATCCATTTTGGGCCTTCAACAACTCAAAATGTTTATGTACTGGCAAATGCTATGCGTCCTATGTGGGAAGATGGTGATGAGATAATAGTATCCTGTCAAGATCATGAAGCCAACGCTGGAGCATGGCGTCGCCTTAAAGATCGCGGCATCAAAGTAATAGAATGGCATGTCGATGCATCTAGTGGTGTATTAACATTCGAATCTTTGAATGAATTGCTTTCTAACCGCACAAAACTTGTGGCCTTCCCCCACTGCTCCAATGTTATAGGCCATATCAATCCGGTTAAAGAGATTAGTGCTAAAGCACATGCCGTTGGAGCCCTATCAGTTGTTGATGGTGTGGGATATGCGCCACATGGATTTCCTGATCTAGAAGATCTTGGGGCTGATGTGTATCTGTTCTCTTTATACAAAACCTTTGGTCCACATTTGGGGTTGATGTATATCAGCACCAATTTAATGCATAAGATGACCAACCAGTCCCACTTCTTTAAGGAAGGGAATACAAGAAGCATGTTTACACCGGCAGGTCCAGATCATGCTCAAATTGCTACGGTCAATGGCATTCTCGACTATTTTGATGCACTCTATGAGCACCATTTTGAGACGGATAATAAGCCATCGGAAAAAAACAATAAACTAAGACAATTATTTAGAGAACACGAATCTGAATTATTAGAACATTTGCTTAATTTTCTAAGATCAAGAGATGATCTTGAGATTGTTGGTCCGGAGGTGGTTGAAGAGCGCTTACCCATTGTATCATTAATACCTAAATATAAAAGTATCAAAGCAGTCTATGATACACTTACCGAACATAAAATAATGGCTGGTTTTGGCGATTTCTATGCGGTACGACCATTAATGGATATGGACATACCGCTCGATCCTGGTGTTTTACGATTATCGTTTGTACATTATACAAGCAAAGCAGAAATTGATCAGTTGATCAGTGGAATAAGAAAAGCGTTGGACTAGATTACTTTCAATTTAGAATTATTCAATAACCACGTAATCCTCCTTGAACCTATTGTATAACTTTTCGCAACCTTCTTCATCTGAAAACTGAATATACTCATTGGTGTCAAGCCAAAGTTCACTTAGTTTAAACTGTTTAGGAGGGCACAGAAAATTATAAAATTCATTGCCTGAATCATTTAAAAAAGAGCAACGAACCGTATCCAGTGAATTATTATATAAAACAAAATTCCTTCTAAAAAATATCTCATTTGATTTTGCTTTTAAGGAATCGCATGATATTTCTCTAAAGGGCTCAAGATTAAGATCATTAAGAAAAGTTCGAATTTCTGGAGTATTTGACTCTTTTCTTATGTTTTTAATTTTCCATAACAACGCAATTGAACTTGTTCTAATTAATGTTGCATCCCAAACATTTTCATTTAATTGCAAATTGACATAAGCATTCACTTTATTAAAATAAATCGAGTCAGTCATTGCATGTTTTATGGCTCTTTCAAACGAAATGGAATCGTTTCTTCCATACCAGGAGTAATTGTTTATTAATTCATCTGTTCTTTTCAAAGACATTTGAAGGGATTGTGCTTCCCAATATTTCTGCGATTCGATTCTAAATTTTAATTGTTTTAAATCAGGTATAATAGTCTTATATTTTGATGATAATTGTTTTTCAACATCAATTAATTCATTCAATCTATCTTCAAGAAAATCAATCGTGTTTGTGCCAAAATTGCGTCGAATTAGCCATTGTGATTTTCTTATCATCTGAGGAGTTACAAGACCATTATAAAACAAGGTGTTTATTGAATCTAAATGATAACCATATTGTAAAAACCCGTTACTATTGTTGATGTTATCAATTAATTCTATTTCAAAATTTGATATTAGTTGATTTATATCCTTTTCAATTTTGCGCCTTTCATTCCAATTATTGACCTGTAACGCCAATAAAATACCAATCATTACTAGCAGAATCTCCCCTATTGCATACTTGAAGTATTTAGCGTTTTTACCCTCGCCTAGAAGTTGTTGACGAATTTTTCGAAAGAAATTAATCATGTTAATTTAGTTGGTATTTAAATATACTGAAAAAATAAAAGGGGTTTTTAATCAGAAATAAAACACTGCACAAATTTTTTGCATTCAAGAACTTTGTATCTTGGTCTAATGGCTAAAAAAACCAAATGGCTTCAGGCGCTTATAGAAATTTTAGAAGCGTTTTTGGATAGTTCCAGGCGCGTCAATAAAAAACGCACCTGGCACCAACATGTAGTACCCTATAATGATGGTTGG
>CAYZKX010000148.1:0-6369 GCA_964479055.1 uncultured Flavobacteriaceae bacterium | reverse complement strand
GGACAAGATAGAAGGAAACAAGATTGTGGTTCGCCAGGCTGCAGAAGGTGAAAAGATGACTACACTGGATGATGTGGAAAGAACGTTGCTTCCATCCCATATGATGATTTGTGATGCTGAAAAACCAATGTGTATTGCAGGTGTTTTAGGTGGTTTAGATTCTGGGGTCACTGAAAGTACTACGAGCATCTTTTTAGAAAGTGCTTACTTTAATCCGGTATCTATTAGAAAATCGGCGAAGCGTCACGGATTGAATACCGATGCGTCTTTCCGTTTTGAAAGAGGTATTGACCCAAACATCACAGAATATGCTTTAAAACGAGCAGCACTATTAATAACAGAAATTGCTGGTGGTGAAATAACCTGCGATATTATTGATGAATATCCTGTTAAAATTGAGGACTATCAAGTTGTTGTTAATTTTGACAATATCACTCGATTGATTGGTGAAGAAATTCCAAGAGAAACCATCAAGGCAATATTAATGTCGCTTGACATCACTATTAATAATGTCACAGAAGTTGGTTTAGGTTTAACGGTTCCGGCATACAGAAATGATGTACAGCGTGAAGCTGATGTCATTGAAGAGATACTGCGTGTTTATGGCTATAATCAGATTGCCATAAAAGATAAGATCAATGCTACTGTTGCCCATACCACGAAGTATGATGATCATAAAATTCAAAATATCATCGCCAATCAGTTGGTTGCTCAAGGATTCTTTGAGATCATGACTAATTCGCTGACTACTTCAAAATACATGAGTTTTAGCGAACAGTTAAATAACGACTTCAACGTAGAAATGCTAAATCCTTTAAGCCAGGATCTTAGTGTTTTGCGTCAAAGTATGGTATTCAATGGTTTGGAGACCATAGTTCATAACAGCAACAGAAAACGCAGTGATCTAAAGCTTTTTGAATTCGGTAATACCTATCATCAATTCTCCGAGGATCATGAAGAGCACAAACATCTTGCTTTATATATAAGTGGTAATCGTTACCCGGAACAATGGAATACTGCAGTTGAATCAAGTGATTTCTTTTATGCCAAAGGATTGGTACAAACTATATTGAATAGGTTAGGCTTTAGCAATGTCCAAGAAAAACCAACTAAAAATGATCTAATATCAGAAGGCCTATGTTTTTATCTAGGCAAATCCAAACTAGTAGAGTTTGGATTGATCAGATCAACTATATTAAAGGAATTTGATATCAGTCAGGATGTTATTTATGCAGACTTTAATTGGGATACTATTTTAACCTGTTTACCCAAGAAAAATGTGATAATATCAGAGATTCCTAAATATCCTGAAGTTCGACGTGATTTTGCGCTCTTGTTGGACGATGATATTTCTTATGAATCGCTCTATTCAATGGCGATCAAAACCGAAAAGAAGTTACTAAAAAACATCAATCTGTTTGATGTCTATCAAGGTAAGAACTTGCCAAAAGGTAAAAAGAGTTATGCTGTAAGTTTTACACTCCAAGACGAACATAAAACCTTAACAGACAAACAAATAGATAAAATAATGAGTAAACTACAATCCGCTTTTGAAAAGGAGTTGGGTGCTGAATTAAGGTAATCATTCGTGAAAAAATTACTTGTTATTTTAATAATTCTGTTTACAACCCAAAACTTTTATGGTCAACAAAAATTTGAGCAATTACCAGATACCGCTTCTATTTGGCAAGCCATAAAATATGATGCTGGTGTCACTTTAAAAAGTGTGGGTAATGCCTACACACAACCTTTGCGCTGGGAAGGAAAAGATTATGCGAAGTTAGGGGGTTTACTAGTTGGAACTTTTGCGTTATCATATGCCGACGAGTCCACCTCGGAGTATTTTATAAAACAAGGTGAAAGTGCACCAAGTCTAATTAGAGACTTTGGTTGGTACTTTGGTAGCCCTCAAAATTACTTTATGGTTACTGGTGGCATCTATGGTTATGGTCTACTTTTTAAGAATCAAAAAGTTCGGCGCGTAGGTGTTTTGATTATCTCATCATCCATAGCATCAGGACTCATTCAAAGTGTACTTAAAACAGCAGTTGGAAGGGCACGGCCAACAACAGGTGAAGGCTATAAAAGTTTTGATCCGTTTTCATCAGAAGGAGCATATCACTCCTTCCCTTCTGGTCACACCATTTTATCCATGACAATGTCACATTCCATAGCCAAGCAATTTGAGAATATTTGGGTCAAGATTGGCATATATACGGTTGGAGCCATTCCGCCTTTATCACGTCTATGGGATGGTGCACATTGGTTGACTGATATAGCTTTTTCAGCGGCCTTAAGTATTTTTATAGTAGACGGCGTTGATAAGTTCTTATTTGAAAGAGAGGCCTATGGTCAAACTAAAAATAAAAAGATAAGCTGGAATCTCACTTTTGGGGCTAATCAAGTGGGTCTTATTGGAACGTTTTAACCAACTACTTTTTCTTTTTTTCTAAAATAGCATCCATTATTAGAGGTGCATGGACTCTTGAATTTTCAATAAACCATTTATGAGTTTCCATACCTCCACAAATTACACCCGCAAGATATAACCCTTTTTGATTGCTCTCCATGGTTTCCGGATTATAACTTGGTTTCATAAGGTCGTCTTCATCCAACTGTATTCCAATAGACTTGAGAAAATCAAAATTGGGTTGGTACCCCGTTAAAGCCAATACAAAATCGTTGGCTATTGTCACCAATTTTCCATGTTGCCTGAATGCTATTTCTTCTTCTGTAATTTGCTCTACCGTGGCATTAAAATATACTTTTACACTACCTTCTTTTATTCTGTTAAGGATATCAGGTCTTACCCAGTATTTCACTCGTTGTCCTACTTCATCACCACGTATAATCATAGTAACAAACCCGCCTTTTCTATAGATTTCTAAAGCGGCATCCACAGCCGAATTGCTTGCCCCAATTATGGCTACCTGTTGTCGTACATAAAAATGTGGGTTTTTGTAATAGTGTGAAACTTTTGATAAGTGCTCACCTGGTACATTAATGTTATTTGGAATATCATAGAAACCAGTGGCAACCACAATATTATTAGCACTATAGGTGTTTTTTGAAGTGGTAATTTGAAATCCAAGATTTTTCTTTTCCACATTATTTACCTCTTCAAATAGACGTATGTCAAGATCTTTTGAAGTCACTATGCGCCTATAATATTCTAATGCTTCAGCTTTATATGGTTTTGCATTCTTACTGATAAACGGAATATTGTCCAGTTCTAATTTATCTGAACTTGAAAAAAAAGTCATCCCTTCAGGATAATTATATAAAGAGTTGATCAAGGCACCTTTTTCAATGATCAAATACGACAAATTTCTCTTTTGGGCCTCTATGCCACAGGCTATGCCAATGGGACCACCTCCAATAATTATGACATCATAATCAGGCATTTGTGTTTTATTTTTCGTTTTCTATTTTACTCTTAGCACGTTCTATCATATCTATAGCCTTTTCAATAGTTGCAAGTTTTGTTCTGAATGATAAGATCGCTATCCTTATCACATATCTGCCATTTAAAATGGTAGAACTTAAAAAAACCTCGCCATCTTTATGAATGGCTTTCATCAATTGTTCATTGAATGTATTTTGATCCTCTTTTGCTGGCCACCAAAAATAGCTCACTGAAAGATCAGGATCAGGTCCAACCTCAAACCCAAGATCCACCAGTCGACTTCTAAAATAATGTGTCAATAGAATTTTTTCTTCCAAACAAGCCACAAATGGCTCCAATCCATGTAACTGCAATGGCAGCCATAACCGTAAACTTCTAAAATGTTTCGTCAGTTCGGGAGATACATCGGCAGGATTAACAGGAGTCTCTTCGGCGACTGCATCTTGCATATAATTGGCACGTATAGCGTGTGAGTGGTAAACCGCTTCTTTATCTTTAATTAGCACAGCGCCTAAGCCATAAGGTAGAAAAAGTCCTTTATGTGGATCAACAACTAAGGAGTCCGCCATTTCAATACCTTCAAACTTTTGCTTTAATCCATCTACCAATATAAAGAACCCACCATAGGCTGCATCAACATGATACCAAAGGTTATGCCTGAGAGCTAAATCACCGATATCCTTTAGTGGGTCTATGGCACCCGTATCAGTCGTTCCGGCTGATGCAATTACCAAAAATGGCTGTAAACCTGAAGCTTTATCGTTTTCGATCTTCTGCTGAAGATCATCGATTTTAATTCGTGAACGGTCATCCAGATCTAAATAATTTATGACTACGTCCTCTAATCCTATAATACGAAGTGCTTTGTGCACACAATGATGCACCTGACGACTCATGTAAACTACGCTTTTTTGAATGTGCTCATTCTTAATCTGATGTTTATCACGAGCTGCTGTTAGCGCAATTAAATTAGCAATTGAACCGCCTGATGGTAAATTACCCACGGCAGATTTTGGAAAACCAAAAACAGACTTCATCCAGTCTAATAGTACATGTTCAATATCAGTGCCTGCAGGACATGAATAATGCATTCCTACATATTCATTGGTCACATCAACCAAAAAATCGGCGATCGCAGAAGTATAAATTCCGCCACCAGGAATATAACCAATATGACCTCCTGAAGCAGGTTTAATGCCTTTATCGGCCACTTCCCTTGCATATAAACGTAACACTTCGTCCATGGTCATATTGCCCATGTTCAGATCCATTGCATTGGCTGTATTTTGTTGTGATGAATAGGCATTGGTACTCTCCAAATTATCTATAAACGAACTGGCATACTCGCTCACTTTATTGACCAACGTTTGACGTTCTTTTTCATTAGGTTCCAAATGTTGAGATACATTTTGAAGGGCAAGGATTTGTTGTTTGAGATCGTTCAAAATTCAAAATATTTAAGACTGCTAAATGTACGAAATAGAAAGATTTTTTGTAATTTAAAGAGAACTTAAATAACACATGATGAAAACAAACTATATAAAAGTATATACAGGCAGTTTTGTTGTGGTTGAGTTACTCAAATCACGATTAGAGAATCAGGGTATTACACCAATTATAAAGGACGAATCTGAATCGGCTAGATTAGCTGGCTTTGGTGCCTCTATTCAATTTCAACAAGAAGTATATGTGCACGAAAGCGAACTAGGTACTGTTGTACCTATTGTGGAATCGACACTTGCAGAAATGAAAGTTTGACACCTAATGTTTTACACTGTAACGGCATACATTTTTTCACGCTGTTCCTTAATCTTGGAATCCTGCATGTATTCTTCAAAGGTCATGTAACGATCAATAACACCATTAGGAGTAAGCTCGATAATGCGATTAGCTACGGTTTGTGCAAATTCATGGTCATGAGTCGAGAACAGCACGGTGCCTTTAAAATTCTTAAGTGAATTATTGAAAGCAGTAATACTTTCTAAATCCAGGTGATTGGTAGGTTCATCAAGCATGACCACATTAGCTCTAAGCATCATCATTCGTGACAACATGCATCTTACTTTTTCACCTCCCGAAAGGACATTACATGTTTTCAAAGCTTCATCACCACTAAACAACATTTTACCCAGGAACCCTCTAATATAAACCTCTTCACGTGCCTCTTCGGTGGTGGCCCATTGGCGCAGCCAATCTACTAGCGATAAATTATTATCGAAAAAGTCACTATTATCTAAAGGCAAATAGGACTGAGAAGTGGTCACACCCCATGCAAATTTACCCGAATCGGCCGTTTCATTACCATTGATTATTTGATAGAATGCTGTTGTGGCTCTAGAATTTTTTGAAAATATGATGACCTTGTCACCTTTAGCCAAATTAATATCCACATCACTAAACAAAATCTCACCATCTAATGATGCCGAGAGTTTTTCAATATTAAGTATTTGATCCCCGGCTTCTCGTTCGCGTTCAAAAATAATGGCTGGGTATCTTCTACTTGATGGTTTGATATCCGCAACATTTAGTTTTTCGATCATTTTTTTACGTGAGGTTGCTTGCTTACTCTTAGCTACATTGGCTGAAAATCGACGAATAAATTCTTCAAGCTCCTTTTTCTTCTCCTCTGCCTTTTTATTTTGCTGAGCACGTTGTCGTGCTGCTAATTGCGATGATTCATACCAAAATGTATAATTACCCGAATAATGGTTGATCTTTCCAAAATCAATATCAGATATATGTGTACATACCGCATCTAAGAAGTGACGGTCATGCGAAACAACGATTACACAATTGTCGTAATTGGCTAAAAAATGTTCTAACCAAGAAATGGTATGGTAATCAAGGTCATTTGTTGGCTCATCCATGATTAATACATCTGGATTTCCAAATAAGGCTTGCGCAAGAAGCACGCGAACCTTTTGTTTCCCATCCAAGTCTTTCATGTTGGCATAGTGAAGATC
>CAYZKX010000147.1:0-6372 GCA_964479055.1 uncultured Flavobacteriaceae bacterium | reverse complement strand
ATATAAGGTTTCGCTAGAATAGTCGTATGATAGATCTATTATTTTATCTAACGTTGATTTGTCTGTTTCTTTATTTAGATCAGTGGATGAATTACATCCTAATAACAGTATAGAGACTAGAATTATATGAACTTTGGTTTTCAACATAGCTGGATTCGATTTTGAAAATATTCCTTATTTAGATATTTAATTATTAGTCAGCATTTGATTCAGGAGGTGGAAATTGCAATTTAACCTCAGCCACGTAACGTTTCCATTCTTGTAACAATTCTTCGTATTTTTCTGGATACTGATCTTTAACATTATGCTGCTCAGCTAAATCGGTTGAAAGGTTGAACAACTCAAAATTGTCCATTTGAAATGGTTTTATAACATTTGTGATTTTCCAATGTCCCTTTCTTACCATAGCATTTTCACTGTGCTCGTGGGCAAAAACATAATCCTCTGAATGTACTTTATCGGCTTCTTTTTTCACAAAAGACAATAGCGAGCTACCCTTTAAGGGATAGACCTTATTACCTTTAAATGTATTAGGATATTCAACTCTAGCCATATCATAAAAAGTTGGCGCTAGATCCATTAATGTTACAAATCCATGGTGAATTTCATTATTTCGTAAAACTTGAGAACCACTAATGATCATTGGCGTATTCATACCACCTTGTGTAGCATAATCTTTGTAATATCGAAATGGTGATGAACCTGCTTCTGCCCATGCTGGTCCATAAGAAATATAGGAATTCGCTTTTCCCATATTCTCATAGTCCTCATTATAATAATCACGAAGTGCAGCAAAATCCTCATTATTATAAAAATCACGATGAGCAGCTCCATTATCAGACATGAATACAATTAGTGTATTTTCATATTCTCCAATCTCTTTTAAGTATGTGATTAATCGCCCAATATTATGATCAAGGTTATCCACCATACCTGCATACAATTCCATTTTTCTGGCCTCAAATTTCTTATCTTCTAGGCTCAATGAATCCCATGGCTTGAAGTTTTCAAGGTTTTGTGGTAATACTGCATTTTTATCGATGATACCACTCTCTTTCAGGCTGTTCAATCGTTGAGCCTTGAGTATATCATAACCGGCATTGTATTGGCCTTCATATTTTTTGGAGTATGATTCATCGACTTGCAAAGGCCAGTGTGGTGCAGTATAAGCAGCAAAGGCAAAAAAAGGTTGCCCATCATCTTTATTACTTTCGATATATTCAATGAGTTTGTCCGTGTAGAAATCGGTTGAATAGTCACCATCATTCCAAGTTGTTGGTTTGCCATCTTCCGTATATTCAGATAAATCATCACCCAACGCGCTTTGATTAGTATAATGGTTGCCTGCACCTGGTAGCAAAACATAAGATCTTTCAAAACCCTTTTGATATGGATTGTCTTCAGGATCAGTACCCAAATGCCATTTGCCTGCCATATAAGTGTGATAACCTGCAGTTTGTAATAGCTCAGGTATGGTAATGACCCGGTTTGTAAGGACACGTTCATACCCAAACGCATTAGAAGTTACAAATTGAGATCCTGTACCAGCAATATGATTATCATTACCTGATAGAAGCATTGCTCGAGTAGGGGCACACATAACTGCGGTATGAAAACTACTAAAGCGTACTCCAGCTGCAGCCAAAGCATCTATATTTGGTGTTTGGATGTCACTGCCAAAACAACCCAGATCGGCATAGCCTAGATCATCAGCTACCAAAAGTAAAATGTTAGGTTGATCAAAAGTATTGGAAGTGTCCACCTGTTGTTGACAGGAACTTATAAGAATTAGTAGAATTAATGCTCCAAAAAATCTCTGCATATTGACGGGTCATCTTATTTATGCATAAGATACCAATTTATCTCAAATGCAATGTCAATTATCCTCAGATAAAACCTTTAATGCAAAATCGATCCATTGGTGCTTTGGAATATCTTTGTCGATAAAATAGTCAGGAGCAATGCCTTTATCATCTATGGCCATATGAGGAATTCTCATACTTCTAGTGAGCCCATATGATAATTCAAAGTTACCGCATGGTGAAGGTACTCTGTACATATTAGAAATGTCTAAAACACCTCTAGTTGTGGTGCCATAGAGTTTTACTTTTTTACTTTGTTTTGCCAACAATAGGAATTGTTCGGCGGTACTGCCATTTCTTTCGTTTATAAGAATAGCGATCTGCTTAGGATAGGTATAAATTGAATCTCGCCTTGTGATCGAGGTGACGTTTTCATTTAAATTGACAAATTTGCCCAATTGCGTACTTAGTTTTTGATAAGAATCTCTTGCCCATTGTTTTTCTTCATCGTTAAATTCGTATTCCGGCTTTTCTATAAAGTCAATCATACGTTGGTTGTTAAGTGGCGTTGACAAATATTCTACACCAACACTTCGTATACTATTTGTGTATAAAATGGGTATTAACTCTTGATAGCTTCTATCACTACCACCGCCATTATTTCGAATATCAATAATTAAATTCTCACTCTTTCCAATTAAAGATTTATTCGCAGTCAAAACACTATCTATGTATTTTTTATTGGAACTTGAAAAGCTTGGTATGCGCAAAAGCAAAGAATTTTGGTTTAGACGCTCTAAATATGGACTATTAGATTCAATAGCTTTTATGTAGCGTTCTACCTCAGTTTCCGTTTTGATTTCCGGCCATTTACGTTTTAAGCTTACAAATCCCATTTGTAGGTAATTATGTCCTATTAATTCTGTTTTCGGAAAATTTTCAGCAGAGTGATCCCTCATGTAATAAACTGAGGAATTATCGCTATGGATCTTCAATTTAATTTGATTAGGAGTCCAATAAATACCATCAGCTTTAATTATAAATCCTACATAGTCATTATTCTCTTTCTTTATGCCTATTTCATACGGACCATTGGTCCAAATACCTTCAAAATCCACTTTGTCCTTTTTAGAAAGATATGATTTGAATTCTTCAGGATCAACCGTATAGGTATCCCACGATTTGTACATTGCAATGATCTCATTGTCATTTAAGGTATTGGCAGTTGATGTATTTTGAGATGGCCTAGACCTATTGAATGACCAGTGCCCTGATCTAAAAAACGAAAGCCATTGCACAACCAATTCCCTGCATTGTGTCAAGTTTTGAACTTCTGTAATTTTTTGATCAAACCGTTTGTTATGTTGAGCATAAGCTTCTTGACCTTTACTTTGCAGTGCATAGGCAAATCCAGCATCGTTTTCTTCAAAGGTAGTTCGCACCCAATTAAAGGTAGCATCACAATCGCATTGTTGAGCATAAGAGTTGATCGAAAAAAGGCCAATCAGTATTAGAATGAAGTATTTTCTTGGCATGGCGTTATACAGTTTACTTAGTTTTTGTTTTCACTAATGACATTAAAAAATGTGTCTGGTTACATTCCATCATTAAAAATTGACAGTTCGGTAATGTGGATTTTATATTAGGAGGTGGCTGCTGCATATTTGTACCGTAATTAAAAAACAAACAGTTATGCAAAAATTAGCACTATTAATCATGGCATTGGTCGCCAATACGATCTTTGCTCAAAACTACGAACAAGGCATGCAAAAAGCCTTTGAATTATGGAGAACAAATCCAACCGAAGCATCTAATCTCTTTGAGCGCATCGCAAAAGCTGAACCTGATAATTGGTTACCTGCTTATTACGCTGCAAATGTGAATGTAGTAGCGAGTTTTGGAGAGTCAGACAAAGAAAAGCTTACCGCGCAATTAAACAAGGCTAAAGCACTTATTGAAGAGGCCAAGGCCATTTCACCAAATAACCCAGAGATTATGGTCATGGAGGCCTTAATGCATACCGCCTGGGTGGCTTATGATGGTGCCAACTATGGTATGACGTTGTCACCTATTATTACGGGACTCTATGGTAAAGCTGCATCTATAGCACCAGAAAACCCAAGAGTTGTATTGAGTAAAGCACAATGGGATATGGGAAGTGCGCAATTCTTTGGTCAGGATACGGCACCATTCTGCAAAGACATAAAACGATCTCTTGATCTTTTTGCTAACTTTAAACCTGAATCACAATTTCATCCAAGTTGGGGAAAGGAGCAAGCCGAACAGGCGCTAGCACAGTGTAATCAATAGTTCATCAATGTAATTAATTTACTATGAGTAAGCATTTTAAAAATCTGGTCATTGTTTTTGTAATAGGAGCCTTGGTATTTATTATAGCCAATGCACTATATGACGGATTTGAGTTTAAATCGACCAATGCATTTTTGTATGAGTTTGCCATGTATCAACTCTATTCATTTGTATTGGGCTATTCAAACATGATTTACTTTGATTATTTGGCCAAACGTCATTGGGGCACTAACGATCGCATAAAACGATTTATAATTGGCATAATAGGAGCCACAGTAATTACTTTAATAGGATTGTTTGTATTACGATTAGTGCATTCAGTAGGGTTTTTTGATAATAGCTTTAGCGGATTTTTAGCCAATGAAACCTGGAGTAATTATAGCTTTGGGCTATGGATCACATTGACCATTGTAGTGATATTTCATATCATTTATTACTACAACGATTATCAACAAAAGCGCATTAAAGAACAAAAAGTCATTGCAGGAACTGCAAGTGCTAAATTTGATGCACTCAAAAATCAATTGGATCCTCACTTTTTGTTTAATAGTTTAAACGTACTTACTAGTTTAATTGATGAGAATCCCGAAAGTGCACAAAAATTTACTACTGGATTATCTAAAGTGTATCGCTATGTGTTGGAGCAAAAAAACAAAGATCTGGTGACTGTAGATGAAGAATTGGAATTTGCTAAAACCTATATGTCATTATTGAAAATGAGATTTGAAGACAGTATAGTATTTGAAATTCCTGAGCGTGCCTCGGTACCTGAAAGTAGAGTGGTACCATTGTCATTGCAGCTCCTGTTGGAGAATGCAGTGAAACATAATATGGTTACTAGTAGTAAACCATTACACATTAAAATTTATGAAAATGAAGGGCATTTGATAGTAGAGAATAACCTTCAACCAAAACAAATAGTGAAGAAAAGTAGTGGTGTTGGTTTGGGTAACATTAAACAACGCTACAGCTTGCTCACTAATAGAAAAGTAAAAATCAATCAACAAGCAGACCGTTTTGCCGTGTCAATACCAATGCTTACAAAACAAGTTTCAGTTATGAAAAGAATAGAATCAAATGAAGAATTTGACGATCGCTATCTACGCGCTAGAAAGTATGTAGAGGAAGTCAAGGAATTTTATTACAATATCATTGCATATTTTATAGTAATACCATTTTTAATATTTATTAATTATACCACATCATGGCATTATCAATGGTTTTGGTGGCCAATGTTTGGCTGGGGAATTGGTATCCTGTTTCATGCCTACAATGTGTACGTAAATGATGGCGTTTTAGGCAGAAATTGGGAACAGAAAAAAATTGAACAATTTATGCGTGATGAGGAAGAACAAAACCGTTGGAATTAACAAATAGATCATGAAAAGAGAATTAAATACTAAATATCAACGGGCGAAACACCGCGTAAGACGTATCAAAAGTTTTTATACACATCTTACAGTATATATAATTGTAAATCTAGCCATAACACTTATTAGAATTGGAAAAGATATTAGACGCGGAGATTCTATTTTTGAGGCCATAATGGATGGAGATAATTATGGATTGTTGACGTTTTGGGGTGTGTTTGTTGTAATCCATGGATTAATCGTGTTTGCCTTACCAAAGTTCTTTGGATATGAATGGGAAGCCCGTAAGATTGAACAATTCATGAAAGAAGATGAATCTAACCGAATGAAATAAACGTTATGAAAAAGTATGATATCGAGCCTTATAAAGGGCCATATAAAAATCAATTTGAAAAAGAAGAGGCCTACATTAGGGCCAAAAGGAAGCTGGATAAAATTATAGGATTCTATTGGCATTTGGCTGTTTATGTTATTATAAACCTATTCTTGATCATATTGATAGGAACGAATACCGATGAGGGATTCTGGAACTTTGGCACATTTGCCACTGCATTTTTCTGGGGCATTGGGTTAGCATTTCATTTTCTTGGTGTCTACGGCCCTGATTTCTTATTTGGTAAGAACTGGGAACAACGTAAGATCAAGGAAATCATGGATAAAGACGAACAAGAATTTCAACAATATCAATAATTAAAATCATGAAATCAAAATCAAATATTAAGAATAATACATATGCCAAAAGAAAGATTAAAAGATTAAAGAAATTTTACATTAATCTGGCTATTTTTTTAACCATTGGAACAGCAATGATAGTGGCCTCTTTATTTAAAGAAGCAGATAGTGTACAACTAGTTCCAAATTGGGTTGCTCCCGTCGCCATGTTTGTATGG
>CAYZKX010000146.1:0-6467 GCA_964479055.1 uncultured Flavobacteriaceae bacterium | reverse complement strand
TACCAATTTACCTGATGTTCTACACTTTCTAATAATGTAGTTTTAGGGTCGTAATTCAATAATTTTCTGGCTTTGTCAATATTGGCTTTGGTACGCCATTGATCACCTGGCCGCTTTGGAATGACATTTATGGTAATGGACTTGTCGAGTACTTTTTGAACAGCTTCGATACCTTCCTGTGTAGTGTGTTCAACTTCGGTACCTAGATTAATGACTTCACCATCTACAGCATCATCCTTGTTAATAACACTCACAATGCCATCAACAATATCTCCAACATAGGTAAAACTCCTTAAGTGTTTATCACTACCTTCATATAAAGGAAAAGCAGTGTTATTCAATCCACATGAAATAAGTTTTGTGTACATTTTTTCCGGACGATCACGTGGTCCAATTACTGAAAATAAACGCAGCGAGCAGCTTTTCAATTGCTTTTCGCGACTTTTTTGTAATACTAATTGTTCCGCCGCCAGCTTAGTTACACCATAATGTGATGCTGGTTTAGGAGCTACATTTTCAGGAAATGTTGCTTCCAGACCATAAATCGAACTAGTAGCAATATTGACAAACAATTTTAAATTCTTGCATTTAAGGCTATAGTCAATAAGGTTCTTCGTAGCTATTACATTATTTGTGAAATAATCTTCAAATGAAGAACTGGCCGAGATCCCTGGTTGCGCTGCAAAGTGAAAAATATAATCCACATCTATTGGAAGTTGAGAATCTAAATGAGGTGTTCGTAGATCCAGTGACTTCATGACGCCACCAGAAGCTTCAACAGCACTGGCGTTCATATTCTTGAGATCTACACTATAGTAGTCGTTAAAATTATCCACGCCTATAACTTGATGACCCATATTTTGCAATCGCTCTGCAGTATGAGAACCAATAAATCCAGCAGCTCCAGTGACCAATATTTTCATGCACCTTAATTTTGGTGCAATTTAGTATCTTTTTTAAACTTTAAATTGCATTTTTAAACTGTTTAAATAAAAAGGATATTAGTTTACACCTTCAAGCTCATGTTTACAGAATTGACCATATTGGTTCCTGTTTATAACGAAGAAGATAATTTGTCTCGTCTTTTCGATGCCTTGCTTAGTTATCTTTACCATGCTAATAGGCCAGCTAAAGTACTTTTCATCAATGATGGATCTACTGATAGCAGCAAAAAAATCATAACTAAATTTTGTAATGACCATAGATCTTTTGACTATATAGACTTAATACGAAATCAAGGATTGAGTGCAGCATTAAAAGCTGGATTTGATCAAGCTGACACGGCATTAATTGGATATTTGGATGCCGATCTACAAACCACACCAGAAGACTTTAATTTACTATTAGACTATATTAACGATTACGATCTTGTAACTGGAATTCGTGTAAAAAGAGAAGATCCATTCATTAAAATAATGGTATCTCGAATTGCAAATGTATTTCGACGCCTCATTACAAAAGATGGCATAAAAGATACTGGTTGCCCATTGAAAATCATAAAATCAAATTACGCCAAACAAATGCCCATGTTTGAAGGTTTGCATAGATTTATTCCTGCTTTAGTTTTATTACAACACGGAAAAGTAAAACAGGTGCCCGTAAAGCATTTCTCCAGAAAGGCTGGTCGGTCCAATTTTGGTATATGGAAACGAATGTTAGAAGGTGTAAGTTCATGTGTGACCTATGTTAGGATCAAAAAGAACTATAAACAACATCCAAACGGATTAAATTTCTAGTCTTTTGAAATAAACCGTTTTCTAAGCAGAAGTTGCAATTTATAAAACAGAAATCCAGCAAAGGCTCCAAAGGCCATTCCACAAATGATATCTAATGGATAATGCACACCAACATATATTCTGCTATAAGCAACTAATGCACTCCAGAACAACAATATAAAAATTAGATTTTTGTATTGTGATCTTAACAGTAAGCCCGCAAAAACGGCGGCCGCCATCGAATTAGAGGAATGCCCTGAGAAAAAACCATGCCTTCCACAGTGCTCTGCAACAAAACGCATTAATTCTTGTATGTCCTCCACACGACATGGGCGTGGTCTTTTAACCAGAACGTGTTTAACTAAATTGGTTATTTGATCAGTAAATGTAATTAACCCAGCTACTACTAGGATTAGTATTAAAAAGGTTTTTAAATCCAGATTTCGGTAAATCAAAAAAAGCAAAATAGCGTAGAACGGAACAAATGTAAGCTTATTAGTAATCAATAGCCACAACGGATCCCAACTTGCCGATCCTAAAGTATTTAGGAATATAAAAAGCTCCTTATCTAATTCTAATAGCGTTTCTAACATTTTCTAACTATTGATTGTATCGAGATACCTCGCGATCATAGAACAGACTGGCTTCATTTATTAGGCGTTCAGTTTCTGATAGCAATTCTTTTTCATCCTGTTGATCAAATTCTTCTAACCAAACTATTTCATCGTTTTCCAAATTAATTATGAAGCGAGGAAATTCTGTATGAATCACATAAATGGCATCAGGATGGTCAGTATTATCACCTAGAATGTATTTTGGCATTGACATAATTACAGATTATCTTTTTTGCGAAATTAAGCGTTTTGTTAAATAATCAAATCTTATATACAATAAAACTGCAGCTGAAGTCAAACCGGCTAGTAATCCGAGCCAAATACCAAAACTTCCCAGCATCTCTTCTTTACCTAGAAAATAACTGATAGGAAACCCTATGATCCAATAAGCGATAAAGGTGATCAAAGTTGGTATCATTACATCCTGAAGGCCTCGTAAAGCACCTAGAACAATGACTTGCAAGCTATCACTTAATTGAAAAATTGCAGCTGCTAATAGCAGCTTAGCCGCAATTGTAACAACCTCCTTACTATCTAGACTATTTGAAATGTCATCAAGATCTACATAAATTTTTGGTAATTCCTCATGAAATGCAAAAAACAACATTGCAAAAACTATAGCGAAACAAAATCCAAGGAAGAATATAGACTGTGCAATTCTTCTGAGTTCCTTAAAATCTCTAAGTCCTTTTTGATTACCTACTCGAATCATTGCCGCAACACTTAATCCCATGGCGATCATAAAGGTCATCGAAGATAGATTGAGTGCGATTTGATTAGCCGCTTGAGGATTTTTTCCTAAGGTTCCACTTAACCAAATCGCTGCGGTAAAAATTGCCACTTCAAAAAACATTTGCATCGCACTCGGAAACCCAAGATTCATAATTTTCTTGAGCATGCGATTGTTTAACACAAAGAACTTGATATTGGTTACATAGGCTTTTGACTTCTCCTTTTTCGTGAGTAGCCACCATAAAAAGGAGAGCATTATAAATCGAGATACTAATGTACCAATGGCCGCACCAACAATTCCCAATTGGGGAAATCCAAATTTTCCAAATATAAGCACGTAGTTCAATGCAATATTTATGATGTTGGCCAGAATGGTGGCATACATTGGATAACGTGTCATTGAAAGACCGTCACTAAATTGCTTGAACCCTTGAAATACGATAAGTGGAATTAATGAAAATGCAACCAGGTCAAGATAGGGTTTTGCTAAAACCACTACTTCTTCAGGCTGGTTCATTAAATGCATTAATGGTTTGGCAAGAAGAATCATTACAAACAGCAATACGCTCAATACTGTACATAAAAACAATCCATGTTTAAAAGAGGACTTTCCTTTGGCGAAGTTGGTTTCGGAATCTGCTTCTGCAACCAAAGGAGTAATCGCTGTAGAAAATCCTATTCCGAGAGACATGGCAATAAAAATAAAACTATTGCCCAATGACACAGCCGCTAGTTCAGCCGAACCCAATTGACCCACCATGATATTGTCTACAAAGCTTACAAAGGTATGACCAAGCATTCCCAGCATAACTGGTGAAGCTAATTTGAGATTGTATTGAAACTCTTTAGTGTATTGTGAAAGCACCATTTATATATATTGGCCAAATTTAGCTTTTGTCCGATGATTATTGAAGTTTATCTAGTATTGTTAATAAAAAGTAGCTAACATTTTCAGTTTTTAATGGTTAATGCATACTTTTATAGTAATTAACAAATAAAGTAAGAGCGTCAAGTTGCTTATTGTAAGTATATTGCGCAATTAACACTTACTAAGAAACTTTTAGCTATTATATTTTAGAGGGATTTAAAATTATATACGATTAACAAAAGTTTCATAAAAAAAAGGAGAACGCGAGTTCTCCTTTTTCTATTCCTCTTCATCAGATTGTTCTTCAATAAGGTGTAAAAGATCATTCTGTTGAAGGATATTATACCAACGCACCACCTTCTTAATATCACTTGGATATACTCTATCCTCATCATAGTCTGGTAGCACAGAAAAGAAATACTCTTCCAGAGCATCTCTACTGTCTTTATGGCCTACAGTGGTTTGCGCGCCTTTTTCTTTTTCCTTAATCTTCATAAATACATCATTAAGTGGCACCTCTTCAGATAAAGTATAAATGGCAATTTCACTAAGTAAACTCACATTATTTCTCAAACTTACCGCAATGCGTTTGCCATCAATTAGTGATTGTGCAACAAATCCGGAGCGGGTTTGAGAAATTAACTTATAAAGTCCGGGTTTTTCCGAGATGGCTAGAATTTTATCTAAACTCATAAATTACTTTCTTATTTTACTAGCTAAAGGAAACCGCATTTTATAATCAACTTCTATTTTTCCTTTACTAATATTGGTCAATTTTGTTTTGATTAAACGTTTTTTAAAACTTGAAATTTTGTCGGTAAACAAAATACCTTCAATATGGTCGTATTCATGCTGAATGACACGTGCAATCAAGCCATCAAAGGTCTTAATGTGCTGATTAAAATCTTCATCCAAATATTGGATAGTTATTTCAGGCTTTCTAAAAACATCTTCCCTAATATTGGGGATACTCAAACACCCTTCATTAAATACCCACTCATCACCTTCCTCTTCTATTATTTCAGCGTTGATAAAGGTTTGCTTAAAATCACGCAATTGCTCCAATTCAGATTCCGGGATTGCTTCATCCTCGGCAAAGGGAGATGTATCTACAATAAAAAGTCTGATAGGAAGTCCTATTTGAGGTGCTGCTAATCCTACTCCAAAGGCATTATACATGGTTTCATACATATTGCCAATTAATTCTGAAAGATTCGGATAGTCACTAGCTATATCTTTTGCCTTTCGCTTTAGAACAGCGTCACCATATGCAACAATTGGTAAAATCATTTTCAAATTTTATAGCTGCAAAAATACAATTCTAATTGTTTTTGATCTACTTTAAACAAAAAAACTCCTTGGTGAAAAGGAGTTTTTATTAAGCAACTAAAGTTGCCTACAATTATGATTTATTTTGAAAATTTAACAAAATCTCATTTATAAACGACTAATTCAAAATGATATAACTGAAAACATTAAATGTTTAGTGGAATTTTTAGTCTTTCAGCTAACAATTTTCTGATAAATCATAGCAGACTAATTTTTGGTTCAATAGCATTCGATTTAATAAGCGGTCTATTCTTAAGGGTATTTGGAAATACCTTAAAAGCATTAATTATAGTTACTATAGAATCGGAAGTTGATAGTTTTTCAATTTGGTCGTCTTCAACTACCGCTTTTGTTTCTTTATTGTAATGGGATTTCTGTGTTTCACGCTGCTGAATAGTATTATGGTTCACAGTGTGATCTGAGTCCGTGCTTTGAGCATGAACAAATGTAAGTGACATGACTGCAATTATGCAGCTAAAGGTATATTTAAGTATCATAATATGGGGCTTTTATGATTTATCTCAAATGTATTACGGTAATATCCTGAGTCTTAAAATTTTAGATAAAAGGATGTAATTATTCGGCTAACCGTCTAAAAACAGTTATTTTCCCGATGAAATACCTATTTTATAATGGTAGTTCATCGATAATACAGGTAGCTTTGTAATATAATTGTGGCACTAATTTGATCAACCAGTGTTTTATCCCGACGTTTTTTCTTACTTAAACCACTGTCAATCATGGTTTTAAATGCTAATTTGGAAGAAAATCGTTCATCAATTTCAATAATTGGTATTTGAGGAAAGGCCTTCTTGAGTTCTGTAATGTATTTTTGAACTATAGGTGCCGATTCAGAAGGTGAATTATCCAATTGTTTAGGTAAACCAATGATAAATTTTTCAACGTCGTTTTCTTGTATATAATCGCTTACAAAATTTAAAACCTCAGATGAATTCACTGTTGTTAAACCAGATGCAATTAGCTGCAGGTCATCTGTTACGGCTACTCCGGTTCTTTTTTTACCAAAATCAAAGGCTAAAAGCTTTCCCATTAGGAGCAAAAATACAATTAAAAAATATGGTTGCCATTTCTAATAAGCCATAATAACTGCTATTTTTGTAATGATATAAAACCTTATGAACGAATTACAATCTTTTATTGAGAAAGCTTGGGCTGATCAAAATCATCTAAAAGAAGAACTGTATTGTC
>CAYZKX010000145.1:0-6479 GCA_964479055.1 uncultured Flavobacteriaceae bacterium | reverse complement strand
GTATATATCGGCAAGGTAATTAAAGGTAAAGACTGGAATTCGCTTTCGATTCCTAAGGGCAAATCCAATAGCTTTAACCAAGTCAAATTTGCGCGTGAAAAACGACGTGAGCATTTTACTGACGAACAATAAAAAATTCACTCCTCTGTCTGATTGAGTAAATCTCTATTTTTTGTACTTTCGTACCTTCTAAATATTTCAATTGAATTTCCATGAGTAAATACGATATTATTGTTTTAGGAAGTGGTCCCGGAGGCTATGTAACAGCGATAAGGGCGTCCCAATTAGGCTTTAAAACAGCCATTGTTGAAAAAGAAAGTTTGGGTGGTGTGTGCTTGAATTGGGGTTGTATTCCTACTAAAGCGCTATTAAAATCTGCTCAAGTTTTTGAATACTTGCAACATGCCCAAGATTATGGTCTATCGGTTAAAGATCCCGATAAAGATTTCAATGCGGTGATTCAACGTAGTCGAGGTGTTGCGGATGGCATGAGTAAAGGTGTGCAGTTTTTAATGAAAAAGAATAAAATTGATGTCATTGAAGGGTTTGGTAATATAAAACCTGGTAAAAAAGTAGAAGTTGATGGTAAAGAGTATAGTGCCGATCACATTATTATAGCTACTGGTGCGCGGTCAAGGGAATTACCGAGTCTACCACAAGACGGTAAAAAGGTGATTGGTTATAGAGAGGCGATGTCTCTTGATAAGCAGCCTCAAAAAATGATCGTTGTGGGATCTGGAGCCATTGGTGTAGAGTTTGCCTATTTCTATAACGCCATGGGAACCGAGGTCACCATTGTAGAATTCATGCCAAAGATCGTTCCAGTTGAAGACGATGAGGTATCTAAACAATTAGAACGTAGCTTTAAAAAGAATGGCATCAATATCATGACCTCAGCAGAAGTGACTTCGGTAGATACTTCAGGAAAGGGTGTCAAAGCCACGGTTAAAACAAAAAAAGGAGAAGAAATCCTTGAAGCCGATGTACTCTTATCTGCAGTAGGCATAAAAACGAACATAGAAAATATAGGATTGGAAGATGTAGGTATCGCTGTTGACCGTGATAAAATATTGGTCAATGACTATTACCAAACCAACATTCCAGGATATTACGCCATTGGTGATGTTACTCCAGGACAAGCATTAGCCCATGTGGCTTCAGCCGAAGGTATCCTATGCGTAGAAAAAATTGCAGGACAACATATCGAACCACTTGACTATAATAATATTCCAGGATGTACGTATTGTTCTCCTGAAATTGCAAGCGTTGGACTCACTGAACAGCAGGCCAAAGATGAAGGTTATGATATTAAAGTAGGTAAATTTCCATTTTCTGCTTCGGGAAAAGCGAGTGCTGGAGGAAACAAAGAAGGTTTTGTAAAAGTGATTTTTGATGCCAAATATGGTGAATGGCTAGGTTGCCATATGATAGGTGCTGGTGTTACCGATATGATTGCAGAAGCTGTTTTAGGCAGAAAATTGGAGACCACAGGGCACGAAGTGCTGAAAGCGGTCCATCCGCATCCAACTATGAGTGAAGCGGTTATGGAAGCCGTTGCTGATGCTTATGACGAAGTCATCCATTTATAAGAATATTTAAATAAAATATAAAAGACGATTCAAAATTGAATCGTCTTTTTAATATCTACATGAAGGAAATAAGAACTCTGAAACAATTTAGTTGGGCTGCAATCTTAGAAGGTTGCTCGTATCTGGCTTTTGCTTTAACTATGCCTTTAAAGTATGGTTATGACATTTTATGGCCTAATAAAATAGTGGGACTTTTTCATGGTATCCTATTTATTATATATGTGTATTTGGCCTATGTTGTAGTAAAACAAAACCATTGGTCATTCAAACGCTTTGTTATTCTGTTTGTGGCGTCTTTAGTCCCTTTTGGAACTTTCTATATCGATCATAAATATATAAAGCCGCTATTGCAATTCTGAACCGTTAATCTTCCGTTACAAATTTGTAGATCATTCCACCAAAAAAATCACAGAAATACAGTTCATTGGATTCATCGACACCAAATCCTGTAATATTTATGTCGGTATCAAATAGAAGTTCATTATCAGCTGAATTGGTGTCTAAAGCCCATATTTTACCTGTGACAGAGTCCCCATAAACATACATGCCTGCTATTTCCGGATTTAAGTTCCCCCGATACACATGACCTCCGGTAATGGCGCTACCACTAGCTTCCCTTTCGTAGAAATAAAATGGCATGGTAAGTCCGCTGGTATCACAAGGTTGTAATTGACATTCTGTCCCTTCATATCTATTCCAGCCATAGTTGTTGCCAGATGCAATAATATTGACCTCTTCATAATTAACACTACCTACATCACCAGCCCACAATTGACCAGTGTTTCTATCAAAGCTCATCCGCCATGGATTACGTAAGCCATAAGCAAAGATCTCATCACGTGCATTGGCATCATTTATAAATGGATTTGAGGCAGGTATACTATAGTTCAATCCTGGATCCATATTATCCACATCGATCCTCAAAATGGTCCCTGTAAGCGTGGTTAAATCCTGACCATTATTGGAGTTACCACCATCTCCTGATGAAATATACAAGTAACCATCATTACCAAAGGCAACTTGACCACCATTATGGTTGGTTGCCACTTGAAAAAATGAGAACAGCACTAATTCACTGTTGGGATCGGCGGCAAAAGGATTGGTGTCAGACACTTTAAACCGAGATACTCTAGTGGTATTAGGCGTTGGTGTATAATTTATGTAAAAGTAGCCATTAGTACTATAGTTTGGGTGAAATGCCAATCCTAATAGACCTTGCTCACCTCCAGAGCTCACCAATGAGCTAATGTCTAAGAAATCAAAACTTTGTGGTGTGGTACTGTTATCGATAACTTTAATTATGCCTCCTTTTTCTACAACAAACAAACGATTTGTCCCATCATCCGCATTCTGTATGTCGATAGGTCTTGTAAAATTAAGATTAGAAAAGGCATTTACAAAAGTAAGGTCGGTTTCATTAGGTGGTGTAATGGTGTTATCATCACTGGCACATGACGCCAAGAACACAACCCCTAATAGAAGTGTAATTAGATTAGTTTTCATTGCAATTTTATTTTTGAATAATACTATTAACGGTTAAACTTCAAATGCGTCATAAAAAACTTTGAACCGCCAATTCATAACTTTGAAGCCCAAATCCAATAATAATTCCCTTTGCGTTAGGCGATATATAAGATTGGTGTCGGTATTCCTCTCGCGAAAACGTATTAGAAATATGTACTTCAATCACAGGCGTTTCTATTGCTTTTACGGCATCACCTATGCCAATTGATGTGTGTGTATAGGCGGCTGCATTCAAAATAATACCATCAAAAACCAAGCCAGAAGATTGTAGCTTATCTATAATTTCGCCTTCAATATTAGACTGAAAATAAGCCAATTCTATGGTGCTATATTTATGACGTAATTCATCTAAATATTCTGTAAATGAAAGGTTTCCATAGATCTCAGGCTCACGTGTTCCTAGAAGGTTCAAATTAGGTCCGTTTATAATAATGAGTTTTTTCATGACTGTTATTCTTCAGTATTTCTTTTAGTAATCATAAAGCCAAGTGATATACTAAAAACCGAGTTCATGTTATCACCAGTAATAAGGACTTCATTAAGCCCTGCGTTATATCGGCCTTGAATAAAAAAACTGTCATCCAAAAAGACCTGTACTCCAATGACAACCCCAAAGTCGATATCTGTGACATTCAAATTAGTAGGTTCTTGATCCTCTACCTCCTGTTCTGAGCGCACATTAATGCCTAATTGGGGTCCTGCTTGTAAACTAAAACCATCCGTAACCTTGAATTGTGCTAAGATTGGTAAATTAAAATAGTCAATTCGCGCTGTGACGTCTTGTCCGTTAAAATCACCTTCATATCCCTGTGCCGAATAAAACAATTCCGGTTGAAAGCCCCATTTTGGGGAAAATTCTATATCAGCCACTGCGCCAAAGTTCAATCCAAATCGATTTTCAAAGGCACTATTATTAGTCAACGTAGCAAAGTTACCTCCAGCTTTAACACCCCAACTAACATTTTGAGACCAGCCCAAAGAGGTGATTAGAATTAAAAGTAAAAAAAGATAAGTTCTCGGCACAATGCTGTAGGATTTATATTGTATTAAAATAATAAAGAATATACTAAATAAGAAAATAAAGTATACTAATTTGAATTAATATTCAAACAAGTAAAATAATAGCACATAATTTGATTTTATATACTTCGTTACAATCATAAAATAAAAAATCGTCTAAACAGACGATTTTTTCAAAACTTTAGTATTAATAGAACCTATATCCAAAGCTGAATCCAATATCGGATACATCTGAAATCGATACAAAGTTATTTTGGAAATTTGTTGAAACCGAATTCCACCGCACCGCAAAGTCTATCCTGGAAGAAGCTTGATATCGCAACTGGATGCGGTAGAGGAAATTTGTGCTCGTACCAGAATTTAAACCAATGGCAATTCCTGCATCACCTCCTAAATACAATTTATTAGAAAGGCCAAAATCAACCGATCCCACTATAGGTATATAGTCATAACTAGCATAAGCACTACGTGCAAAATAAGATGTTATTCCAGTACTTAAACCTGCACTCACTTTTTCTGATAATGCCCAATCATAATCGAGATCTAAACCACTTGTCCATCCAGAAAATGTATTGGCATCCCCAGCTGGAATACCGCCATTTAAGCCTATCCTAAAACCGTTTTGGGAAAATCCTTCAAAACTCAATAAAGCCAGAGCAAATAAAAATATTAGTTTTTTCATAATTTGTAAATTTAGTTTTTAGATTAATTAGAGGTTGAAATAACTTAAATTTATCAATAAAATCAAATTTTTGTTGTTGAAAACATTTGAATTGCCATATTTCAGGTAAATTTAATACGTACTATTATACCTACAAAATGTTTATTATTATAGATCTGATCCCATGAAATGGACAACTTCCATTAATGATTTCGCGCATTTCTTGAAGATCGAGCGTGGTTTATCCAATAATACCATATCCAATTATATAAGGGATATTAAGAAGTTAATGCAGTATCTGGAAGATCATAAAATAAGTGTCAATCCTATGCATATTGAGGCCGAATTGATCCAGCAATTCATATATGATAATGCAAAACGTTTAAGCGCACGTTCGCAATCTCGATTAATATCAGGACTGCGCAGTTTTTTTGATTATCTCATTTTTGAAAATTATAGAACGTCCAATCCTCTCGAACTCATCGAATCACCAAAATTAGGACGGAAATTGCCAGATACGCTATCAATAAAGGATATAGATGCTATTATTGGGGCAATCGATTTGAGTCATCCACAAGGTGAACGCAATCGTGCAATCCTTGAAACCCTATACAGTTGTGGTTTGCGTGTAAGTGAATTGACCAACTTAAAGATCTCGGATCTCTTTTTCGAGGAGGGTTTTATTAAAGTAACAGGGAAAGGTGACAAACAACGTTTTGTTCCTATTGCCGCTAGCACCGAAAAATACATCAAAATCTATAAAAACAGTGTTCGTAATCACATAGCAGTCCAACCCGAATATGAAGACACGCTGTTTTTAAATAGGCGTGGAAAACAGCTCACCAGAGCCATGATTTTTACCATTGTTCGACAGCTCGCTGAAAAAGCAGGTATTCATAAAACCATTTCTCCTCATACTTTCCGTCACTCCTTTGCTACACACCTATTGGAAAATGGTGCTGATCTGCGAGCGATTCAACTCATGTTAGGTCATGAAAGTATCACTACTACAGAGATCTACATGCACGTAGATAAAAGTCACTTAAAAGATACGCTTATAAAATTCCATCCTAGACAATAAGGGTCTACTTGGCAATATTAACCGCTCGGGTTTCTCTAATAACAGTAACTTTTACTTGACCAGGATAGGTCATATCGGTTTGAATTTTTTGAGATATCTCAAATGACAATTGTGAAGCTTTTTCATCATTAACCTTTTCACTTTCAACGATCACCCGTAATTCACGTCCAGCTTGTATGGCATAGGCTTTTTTCACACCATTAAAACCAAAGGCGATATCTTCAAGATCTTTTAAACGTTGAATGTATGAATCCAATACCTGTCGGCGTGCTCCTGGTCGCGCTCCAGAAATCGCATCACATACTTGAACAATTGGTGATAAGAGCGACTTCATTTCAATCTCATCATGATGCGCGCCTATGGCATTGCATACTTCCTTTTTCTCACCATACTTTTCGGCCCATTGCATGCCTAAAATAGCATGTGGTGTTTCCATATCAGCTTCTGCATCAGGAACTTTACCAATATCGTGTAGTAGTCCAGCCCTTTTTGCCAGTTTTGGATTTACATTCAATTCTGCAGCCATCATAATACATACATTCGGCATCTCTCGTGAATTTTGTAATTAGTTTTGTCTGTACGACCAACGATACTTCATGCGTCC
>CAYZKX010000144.1:0-6528 GCA_964479055.1 uncultured Flavobacteriaceae bacterium | reverse complement strand
CCAATTCTTTAGTACAGAATCCTGGACCACATCCTAGATCTAAAATAGTCTGTCCTGCAGTAAAACCGGCTAGCTCCCACCCTTTTTGAGCTTCACTGGCCCATACCTGATGCTGTAAGCCTAAGCGATGTAGTTCTTCCTTGTCGGTCCCTAATATATATTCGTTATGTTCTTTTATATGGTTATTCTTCATTGAAAATGACTTCTAGTTTGGTAGATTCATTTAGTTTATCAAAGTATACTTTTCTATTGTCTTTACCATTCAATTCAAAAACTGAATTGTTTTTTACAAACTTAATACTTACGAAATCAAATGGCGTATCAAAGGTTATAGTACCAGTATAAATAGAATCGTTATCCTTGTCTGTTAGTAGGAAGTCCTCATCCCAGGCCAAAGGATCAAAATCACCTCTTACGCCCACGGATAGTACGTTGCTTTCATGACTCATATCAACTGAAAACGTAACCGTTCTCTTAAATGTTTCTTGAACGCAACTTGTACAAATAATAACAAGAAAAACAACATACCAATATTTCATTCTGACTATTTTTTTAATTTTTTATCTATTAGATAATCCAAACCAAATCGACCTGATCCGATAACTATATAAAAAATACTAACCCATAAAAAACCTAATGCAGGCAACATGCCCCAAACCCCTTGATCCCATTTCTGTGCAAAAACTGCTACGAGCATAGTACAAAGAATTAAAAAGGATGCTATACGAGTATTTAAACCAAATGCTAAAAGTAAGCCGCCTACAGCTTCACTAAATGCGCCCATCCAAGCAAAAAAAACGGGAAACGCAGCAAATATTCCTCCGTAACTTTCAACATCTTGAGGAAACCAATAGATGACTTCGAAAAGATCTAAATTTCTATCATCGGGAGACCAGGGCATACCAAATTTATCGGCTCCAAAATCTTTACTTAGTAATATTCCGCAAATAATTCGTGGTACCGCCAACAACAAATCGGATAAATAATACTTTGACAATACTGGGCTGTTGAGCTTTTGATAAAAACTCTTAAATCTTTTTAGCATCTACTATGAAGTATGGATTGTATTAATTTTTAAAAGTGTCTTTGCGAAGTTAAATGTTTTACTTTAGCATTTCAAATGGTTTTCTAATTTGCACTTAACTGATCTCAAAGAATTTTTAGACGAAAAAGTTATTCTTTATAATCAACCTAAATTTATAGAGAGTGATCCTATTCAAATCCCGCATTTATTTTCAATAAAAGAAGATATTGAGATTGCAGCATTTCTAACTGCTACAATTGCTTGGGGAAATAGAAAGAGCATCATCAACAACGCCAAGAGAATGATGCAATTGCTTGACCATGCACCTTTTGATTTTGTGTTAAATCATACCACCCAAGACCTAGAATCCCTAAACCATTTTGTTCATCGCACATTTAATGGTGAGGACCTTAAGCAATTCATCAAAAGTTTGAACCATATTTACTCCAAACATAATGGATTGGAAGCAGTTTTTTTAAAACATGCCAAAAAGGATTCGCTTCAGTTATCCATTCATCATTTGAAAAAGTACTTTTTTGAGATAGGTCATCTTCCCAGAACCCAAAAGCACATTAGCGATCCATTAAAAAATTCAGCAGCAAAGCGTATTAATATGTTTTTACGTTGGATGGTACGAAAAGATAACGTGGGTGTAGACTTTGGAATCTGGGATAACCTCTCCCCTAGCCAACTCTCATGCCCTTTAGACGTACATTCAGGAAATGTGGCAAGAAAGCTTGGTTTACTCAACAGAAAGCAAAATGACGCCAAAGCCTTAAATGAATTAGATATGGCATTGAGAGACTTAGATTATTCAGACCCAGTTAAATATGATTTTGCACTGTTTGGTCTTGGCGTATTTGAAAAATTTTAACTATTAAAATACATCAGCATTAAGTACCTTTAGGGCTCTAACAACCAAAATTTCTTATTGATGAAAAAA
This sequence comes from uncultured Flavobacteriaceae bacterium, assembly GCA_964479055.1. Lineage (GTDB taxonomy): Bacteria > Bacteroidota > Bacteroidia > Flavobacteriales > Flavobacteriaceae > CAYZKX01. The sequence continues at coordinate 4,561 of CAYZKX010000144.1, read as the reverse complement.
TTATTACTTCTATTTTTCATAGCAACGCTTATTACTTACGGACAGAAACGTGAAATTCCAATTGATACCATGGTCATCACGCAACACAGCACTACGGTAAAAGGCGTAAGTTTTAGTTATACAGCCGAAACTGGCACACAACCTGTTTGGGATAAAATGGGGAATCCAATAGCAACATTATATTATACCTATTATACTAGAAATAATGTAAAGGATAGAGCGAGCAGGCCAATTATTTACTCTTTCAATGGCGGACCTGGATCAGCTTCAGTATGGATGCACGTGGCTTATACAGGCCCTCAAATCCTTAAAATAGATGATGAAGGTTACCCGGTGCAACCATATGGTGTAAAACCTAATAACTATTCCATTTTGGATGTTGCAGATATCGTGTTCATAAATCCTGTAAACACAGGATACTCAAGAATGATACCTGATAAAGATGGTAAAATGCCAGATCGTGAACAGTTTTTCGGGATCAATCAGGATATAGAATATTTAGCCGAATGGATGAATACATTTACCAGCCGTCACAACCGCTGGGAATCACCTAAATATATTATAGGTGAAAGCTATGGAGGTACTCGTGTTATGGGATTGTCTCTAGAACTACAAAATTCACAATGGATGTATTTAAACGGTGTTATTTTAGTTTCACCAGCCGATTACAATTTGTATAATAACGGTCAGCCTGTTTATTCAGCAATTAATCTACCATATTATACTGCGGCTGCTTGGCATCATAAGATGTTGCCTTCAGATCTTCAAAGTAAAGATCTATTAGAAGTACTACCTGAGGCAGAGGCCTTTGCCATAGACGAATTGATGCCAGCCATTGCTAAAGGAGGTCATATAAGCGACGCTGAGCGTAACCAGGTTGCTGAAAAAATGTCACGCTATTCCGGATTGAGCAAAAAAGTAATCTTGCAACACAACCTAGATGTCCCAACACAATTTTTCTGGAAAGATCTGCTTCGTGACAAAACTGGTCAAACCATAGGTCGATTAGATTCACGCTATTTGGGCTTTGATAAAATTGAGGCTGGTGATGGCCCTGATTATAGTGCAGAGTTGACCTCATGGTTACACTCCTTCACACCTGCAATAAATTATTATACACGTGAGCATTTGAATTTCAAAACAGATGTTAAATACAATATGTTTGGTCCTGTGCGTCCATGGGACAATGATAACAATACGGTTCGCGATGATCTAAGACAAGCCATGGCACAGAATCCATACTTGCATGTTTTAAATCAATCAGGTTATTATGATGGTGCAACCACTTATTTCGCAGCCAAGTATACGCTTTCACAAATAGATCCGAGTGGTAAAATGAAAGACCGTATGTCATTCAAAGGTTATCGTAGTGGACACATGATGTACTTACGCAAAGAAGACCTTATTCAAGCCAATGAAGACCTCAGGGAGTTTATCAAAAAATCATCAGCTAACGGCAAAGCGGCAAAATATTAGTTTGAAAAGATTTTGGCTTTTTTTGGTGGGTGTTCCATTTATTATTGGGGTGATTATTTCTTGTGAAGAAGTAGAAGCTCCTCCTGTGTTATCATACCTCGAGCTTGAAACGGAACACAATAGTTCTGAATCTAGTTTACATCTGGCCGATGATGGGACGTTGTATTTGAGCTGGATAGAAACGGACAGCACAAAAAGCAAACTAAAGTTTTCAACTCTAAATACTGATAATACTTGGTCAACACCAACAACTATTACCTCAGGAAGCAATTGGTTTGTGAATTGGGCCGATTTCCCATCTATAACATCTTTTGGTGATAATTTGACTGCTCATTATTTGGCTAAAAGTGCTGAGGGTACTTATACTTATGATGTACATTTAAAGATATCGAACGATAAAGGTAAAACATGGAACGACGCTTTTATTCCACATTCAGATGGTACGCAGTCTGAACATGGCTTTGTGAGCAAAGTAGCGGTGAACAATGGAGAGGTGTTAAATGTATGGTTAGATGGACGACAGTATGCTTACGCTGAGCAGGATTCAACCATTACTAAAGAAATGACACTTCGAGGCGCCATCATTAACGGTAATAATACCATTACTAAAGAATACTTATTAGATGCTCGCGTTTGCGACTGCTGTCAAACTGATACTGTAATGACTAGTGAAGGCCCAATAGTTGTTTACAGAGATCGCTCTGAAGATGAGATTAGAGACATTTATTATATAAAAATGGTTGATAATGAGTGGTCAGAGCCTAAGCCTATTTATAATGATTACTGGAAGATTAATGGTTGTCCTGTTAACGGTCCAGCCATTGCTGTCAAGAAAAAAACTCTTGGAGTAGCCTGGTTTACTTTAAAAGATGGAATGGGTGAAATAAAAGTTACTTTTTCTAATAATAATGGTAATAGCTTCAATATACCTATAAAACTTGCCTATAAGAATCCGTTAGGTCGCGTCGATATTGAAATGATAGATGAATATACTGCTCTAGTAAGTTGGATGGACATGATTGGTGACGATACAGTAATCTTAACACAAATTGTCAACGCGAATGGGTCCATGAGCAATCCCTATGAGGTATCAAAGTCATCAGAAAGCAGATCAAGTGGTTTTCCACGTATGGCAATAAAAAATAACTTTGCCTATATGTCATGGACAAATGTTGGTGACATCATCAAAAGCATTAAAACTGCAAAAATTGATCTGGAACAACTAAAAGAAGTTAACTAAGGTCTACCCTTTTAACCAAGCCTTTCTTAATGCTTTTTGACTTTCAGTGGCCGAAATATCTTCAACTAGTGTATTGCCTTCAGTGTACGATTGTTCGGTGGTGGTTTCGATAATCACTTCTTGTCCATTACGGTCTAAAATCACATTTATTTCCTGTCCGGTACCCCAACCATATATTTCTTGCAAGATATTATTAGCATTCTGCATGGTCACCTCTTTACCATTTAATGTTTTTATAACATCACCAGATTGTACGCCTTGATCATTCCAAAAACTATTGTTTCGAACCAGTTGATTAAAATAAACCGAACCGTTTGCCGGATTCATATAAAAAATGAGGTTGCCACCATTCTGCACAAAATTGGTTTTTACACGTCCAGTAGTTTTTTTTAGTCCAACTTTCTCAAAATAAACATTATAGTCAATTGGTGTCCCACCTACAACATGCGTATTAAGGAATTCGCCTATTGCAGGATAAGTCATTTCAGTTAATTCAGCGATAAAACTATCATCGTCAAACGGTTTGTTTTTACCATATTTAGCCGAAAGTTCTTTCATCAAACTTAACATACTTCTTTGTCCATTGCTATTCTCGCGCATCAAGATATCAATACACATGCCAATCAAAGCGCCTTTCATATACACATTGTAATAGTTGCTGGCATAAGGCTCTTCTAATACATTCTCACTCATTTTGGTGAAACTCATGCTATCGTCTAACTGTAATGAAACAGCAATTTGTCGGTTGATAGTTTGATAGTATTCATTGGGTTCTATTAATCCTTCGAAGACCTGAAAATGCTGAGCAAAATATTCGGTAACGCCTTCATATAGCCAAAGATGTTTTGAGAATGTAGGCTGATCATAATCAAAATAATGTATGTCTTCTGAATGCACACTCAAGGGTGTCACAATATGAAAGAATTCATGTGAGACTACATCTATGATTGATTCAGCAAGACGTTCCTTAGTACTGCTTTCACGAAGAACAGTAACAGTAGAGGTATGATGCTCTAAAGCACCAAATCCAGTAGGTTGATTGTCCTTACTGGTATCAGACAAGTATAAGAAGATATCATAACGTGGCGTTGCATCCAAATCACCCAAATATTTTTTTTGAGCGTTCATCATCTCAATTACCGTGGCTTTAATTTCCGAGGCCTTATGCACATTATTTGGTGAATACACACTCAAAACAATCTTAATACTACCAACATTAAATTCTTCGACATCCAAATAACCGTACATCATAGGGTTATCGGTGATATCAAAATAACGTGGTGCGAAATAGTGAGTAGTCGTAGTTGTTTTGTTCTTTTCTTCGCTAATTACTTGCAAAGCAGAAGACCGCTTGAAATCACTTGGTGAAATAACCTTTAAGTCATATTGATTATTTTTTAAAGCATCAAAATAACCTACAAAACCATGTAAATTAAGCATATAGTTATCTGTTTCAATGTTAGTTCCTGATGGTGAGAATGGAGTGCTTTTGGAAGTATTTTCAATATCATAAGTATCATTTACCAAATACGTTAATTTATCAAGCTGTTGAGCACCATTGATAACCCAAGAGTTCACATCCAAATTGGTTACAGGCAGTTCATTACCATCATAATCGAAGGCCTTAAAATTTTCAATAAAACTTCCAAAATTAGAAACATCATAGGTGCCCTGAATAATTCGTGGCAATCTATATATAGCAGAACCAGCGGTAAAACGACCTGGATCAATAGTCACTAAAACCTTATCATTGTTCACATTGATAAGATCAATTTCAGCTTTTATTGGGGTGTTTAGTGCAAGATCATTGGTTGAAGATGGTGTACCGCAAGCAACTATTAATAG
>CAYZKX010000143.1:0-6560 GCA_964479055.1 uncultured Flavobacteriaceae bacterium | reverse complement strand
ATAAAAACGTCTGCAATCCTAACCCTTTAAACATAAGGGTTTTGTGATTCGGCATTTTTTTGATTTTTCCTTAAAAAATAAAAGAATTTTTTCTAGAAGAATTCCAAATAAAAAGTGAGTGTATTTCATACACTCACTTTTCCCCTAATAATTAACTAAACTAACTAAAACTATTATAAAATAGTATTAACAATTTCTCCAAAATTAAACAATAATTTGGATATGATTTAGTTTGCTCCAAATTAATTTCAATTTACATATAAGTGCAAATTGAAAATTCCATAAAATTTAAAACAACGTCTAGTTTTGTAAGAATTTTACCATTCAAATTTAAGGAAATAAATTCACAAATTTTGAAATGCTCTTTTATTTTTTTAACATTTAACTTAGTTGTCCAATCATTTGGCCCTGTTATTTCATGGTTTTAGCAGTCTCTTCCAATTGATCATACCAGGCTTTACCAAATTTCCTAATTAATGCATCTTTAACGAATTTATATATCGGCACATGCAATTCTTTACCCAATATGCAGGCATCATCACATATATGCCATTTATGGTAATTAATAGCCGTGAAATTGCTATACTCCTTTATTCGTACTGGATACAAATGGCAGGATATGGGTTTTTTAAACGTTATATCGCCTTGATTGTAGGCCTCTTCAATGGCGCATAAAGCAGTATTGTGTTCGTCAAAAATAACATAAGCGCAATCGGCATTATTGATCAATGGTGTTTCAAACTCATTGTTTTCTGTTGTAGTAAAAACCCCTTGAGTCTCAATGGCATCAATTCCTTCTTGTCTTAAATATGGTTTAATTTGAGGATAAATGTCTTTCAACACTTTTGTTTCTGCTTGAGATAATGGTGCCCCGGCATCTCCATCAACACAGCAAGCGCCTTTGCATGCACTTAAATTACAAACAAAGTCGTTTTCAATAATTTCTTCAGAAACGATGGTATTACCAAGTTGAAACATAAAGCAAATATACTTTTAAATTCGCACCCCAAAAACTAATAATTTTACCGCATTTTAATATCAACTTATCTGTTTTAATTACCGATCTTTGCGGCTAAATTTAAGGGTACAACTTCATGCAATTTAATTTTAAAGAAATATTCACAGCGTTCATGATACTGTTTGCTGTAATTGATATTATTGGTAACATTCCAATTATTATTGATTTGCGCAAAAAAGTTGGGCATATTCAAAGTGAGAAAGCGTCCATAATCGCGGGAGTGATAATGATCATATTTTTGTTTTTAGGACAAAATATTCTGTCTTTAATTGGTATTGGCGTCAATAGTTTTGCCGTTGCTGGTGCATTTGTCTTGTTTTTTATTGCCTTGGAAATGATCTTAGGAATTACCTTGTATAAAGAAGAAGAAAACAGCGCCATGACAGCATCTGTTTTTCCTTTGGCTTTCCCATTGATTGCTGGACCTGGAAGTTTAACTACACTTCTGGCTTTGAGGTCAGAGTTTAGAATTGAAAACATTATTATAGCCGTAATTGTCAATGTGCTATTCATCTATTTAGTATTGAAGACTTCAGCTAAAATTGAACGCGTTCTTGGACAAAACGGAATTAGTATTATACGAAAAGTATTTGGTGTGATCCTACTGGCTATAGCAGTGAAATTATTCACCTCTAACATTAAAGAATTGTTCTAATGAAGTGGTTTATCTATACATTAATGGTAATTGCAATTGGATTAATTGTCTATAATTGCATGCAAGTCGATTTTAGCAATCCGTTTGTTGGTGATAGTTTAGTGGCAGTAATCACCATACTCTCTGGATTATGCGCTATTTTGCTTCTAGCTATATTATTAACCTCTCGAAAGATCAAACAAACCCTTAGAAATAAATCATGAGTTTTGATGTATTAATAGTAGGCGGTGGTGCAGCTGGTATGTCCTGTGCTTTAGTTCTAGGTTCAGCTGCTAAACGAGATTATGTAGCGAACAAGAACATTGGAATAATCACACATCAAAAATCATCACATCTTCAAAATGCGTTATTCAATAATGTGCTTGGCTTGAGTCCCGGAACAACTGGGGCTTCAATTCTAGAATCTGGCAAAAAACAATTGGCTGAACTCTATCCTCATGTCAGTCAAATAGAAAAAGAGCGTGTTTTAAAAATAGAAAAATCGGGTTCCGGCTACAAGGTGGAAACCAACAAAAAGCGTTATTCATCAAATATTGTGGTTATTGCCGTAGGATACACTAATCTCATAAGTATAGAAGGTCTAGAGGCGTTTATAGCGCCCCATCCGCGTGCAGTAATCGAAAAGAACAGAATTTGGTTAAAAAATACTGATCATCTCATTACCGAAAACTTATACGTTGCTGGAACACTGGCCGGATGGCGCAGTCAATTCGCGATTGCCGCTGGTAGTGGTGCTCATGTCGCTACCGATATTTTAACACTTTGGAATAAGGGTATACACACCAAGGTACATGATAAGGTTGACCCTTCTTAATTGCCGTTCAGTTGTAGAACCCTTTCAATCATTACATCTTGAGAGTTGATTACCTGAACAAAGGCTTGGTCACCATAAAGCTGTTCTGCCAAGGTGGCCTTAAGGTATAACTTGATTTCATTATTATAAGCCGCAAATGGCACTCTAAATCGGGCTTTGCTTTCCAAGTAATCCGCAAACTTCTCTATTTCGGTATTGGTAACCTGATGGTTTGCAATAAAATCTTCCTTGGTAATATTGTTGTAGATCTTGCGATTTTTATCGAGCTCTTCAAATACAAAATTGTTGATGATATCACTGGCCACTATGCGTCGCACCGTTTCATTATCCATTCTAATATTGATAGGCACAAAGATATCAGGAATAATCCCACCACCACCATAAACAATCTTACCTTTTGGTGTTTTAAACTTTAGCGAATCGGCAACTTCCATTTTCGATTCATTGGTCAGCTCGCCACTTTGTAATCGACGGTAATAATCGTCATAATAATCTTTATTGCCATTATCATAACTACGTTGAATAGAACGCCCAGTTGGGGTATAGTACCTAGAAATGGTAAGTCTAACGGCACTACCATCACCCAGCGCCATTTCCCGTTGAACCAAACCTTTTCCATAGCTACGTCTCCCAATTATGGTACCTTGGTCATTGTCTTGTAATGCCCCTGCAATGATCTCACTAGCTGAAGCTGAATTCTCATTAATGAGTACATAGACATGGCCATTTTCAAAAGCACCTTTACTAGTGGCAAAACTCTTTACAATTTTACCTTTCTTGTTCTTGGTGAATAAAATTAACTTTCCATCTTCCAGGAATTCATCACTAATCTGTTCTGCGATGCCAAGAAAACCTCCAGGATTATCTCTTAAATCCAATACCAATTCTGACGCGCCTTGTTTTTTAAGTTGTGCTAATCCCGTTTTAAATTCTTTAAAAGTAGATTCAGCAAATCGGTTGATTTTCATGTAGCCTAAATTGTCACTCAACATATATGAAGCTTCCACACTTTTAATGGGCACGTCATCGCGTTTTATCTTGAACTCTAACAATTCTGGCTCCCCAGGACGGTATACTTTGAGTTTAACTCTTGTTCCTTTTTCTCCTTTAAGTCGGTTGACCACTGCTTCATTGGTCCACTCTTTGCCGTAAATAGGTTCGTCATTGGCTGAAATTATGCGATCTCCTCCCTTAATTCCTGCTTTAATGCTTGGACCACCTTCCAAAGGTCGAATCACAGTAACCGAATCTCTAAATGTGTAAAAACTAACACCTATTCCAACAAAATCTCCTTTCATATTTTCGGTTACGGCTTGCAAGTTCTCTTTTGGAATATAGGTTGAATGCGGATCAAGATTATCTAAAATACGATTCACCGTAACATCTACAATACTATCTGTATTGACCTCATCCACATATTCGTGATCGATGTAGTCTATTAACCTATTGAGCTTGTCCTTTTTGGAGTTGGATGTGAACAAGCGATCAGAATTATCTTTAAAATCCAGCTTACCGCCAATATAGATACCTGCAGCAATGGCAATGCCTATAAATAACGGTATGTATTTTTTATGCATCATTAACTTAAATCTTCAATAAGTGTGGTTTGCACACCAGCCTTAGTCAAAAAACGAATTCCAGAGTCGTCTTTATAGGCTTCCTGATATACCACACGTACTATGCCAGACTGATGAATCAATTTACTACATTCTTTACAGGGTGACATAGTGATATATAAAGTTGCCCCATCACATGACTGCGTTGATGATGCTACTTTTGAAATCGCATTAGCTTCGGCATGTAGTACATACCATTTAGTATACCCTTCTTCATCCTCACAAATGTTTTCAAAACCTGTTGGTGTACCATTGTATCCGTCAGAAATAATCATTCGATCTTTTACAATTATGGCCCCAACTTGTTTGCGTTCGCAGTAGGACAATTTTCCCCATTCGGCAGCCATTCTCAAATAGGCCTTATCATACTTCAATTGTTTCTTATTGGACATGGATATTATTGTACTATTAACGAATATACTTCCTTCCTATTACCTAAACAAACTGCTTGTCGTTAAAGTTTTATTAAGAGTGTGATATACTAATCAAACGTAAAAGAGGGTTCCTGAGATTGTTGAAGCACTTCTAATCCACACTGTAAAAACTTAGCATAGTCCTCTTCATCTGGCATATAACCTACTGGGTCATTTAACACTTGTTTGCCATCAGGACTTAACAATACATAGAAGGGTTGTGAATTGATTTGAAAGAACTGTGTTTGAAAGTGCGCCCATTTATGACCATAATTCTCCAAAACACGCGTGCCTCCATTTTTCCTGCTTACTGTAAGCTGTTGGTCTTGCGGTAGTTCTTTTTTATCGTCAACATACAGGGAGATCAATACGTAATCATTTTCTAGATAGTTCTTTATTTCCTCTTCTGGCCATACATGTTCTTCCATCTTACGACAATTCACACATGCATATCCAGTAAAATCAAGCATAATGGGTTTTTGGACTTTTTGTGCATAAGCGACGCCTTCTTTTAAATCTTTAAAACAATCCAGGTTATTGGGACAATCGTTGGGGTAAATCCAACTGTATCCAACTGGAGGTGCCAAACCACTTAACAAGGTGAGAGAGGTAAATGTATTTGTATCCTTATTCACTCTAAAGCCGGAGGCAAGATAAACAGTAAATGCCGTTACTAATATGGCAAAGCTCAATCGGGAGAATGACAATTTCTTTATAGGTGAATCATGTGGAAATTTGATCTTACCAAATAGATATAAGGCCAAACCAGCAAAAGTAATGATCCATATTCCTAAAAAGACCTCTATTTTCAACAATCCCCAGTGCTTCACAAGATCAGCATTAGATAAAAACTTGAATGCTAATGCGAGCTCTAAGAATCCTAAAACAACCTTAGTGGTATTGAGCCATCCTCCTGATTTGGGTAAAGAATTCAACCATCCCGGAAAGGCTGCAAACAAAGCAAATGGTAATCCTAATGCCAAACCAAAGCCTCCCATTCCTGCGGTTAGTTGCCAGGCGCCACCATCGGCTGTAAGCGACCCTGCTAATAGCGACCCTAAAATAGGTCCTGTACAGGAGAACGATACAATGGCCAGAGTCAATGCCATAAAGAACACGCCAACGAATCCGCCAATATTTTCACCTTGAGTAGTCTTTGACGTCCAGCTCGCTGGTAATGTGAGCTCATAATACCCAAAGAACGAAAAGGCAAAAAACACGAAGATCAAGAAGAAAATTATGTTAAGTGCCACATTAGTGGATATTTCATTAAGGATATCAGGATTGACAGAATCCAATAAGTGAAATGGAATACTTAGAATTAAATAAACCGCTAGAATAAAAAATCCATAAAGAACGGCTTTTGACAGCCCTTTACTCTTATAGTTCTCATTTTTTTTGGTAAAGAAACTAACAGTCAACGGAATCATAGGGAACACACACGGTGTTAACAACGCTAAAAGACCTCCTAAGAATCCAAGCCCAAAGATATTCCAAAGGGATTTTCCTTGCTTTACTTCACTAGCTCGTGATGCCAATTCTTCACTGCAATTCACTTCAGAAACACTTACATCTTCAGGTGACATCCCGTAAAGTTGGACATTGCTATTTGAATTGTCAACAGCAGCAACATCAACGGCTTCAGCTTCAAATGCTTTTAATTCGCCATTATTGTATTTAAATGAAAAGATTCCAGGTTCCCCTATAATACATTTTTCATCGTCACAGGTCATGTATTCTATTTGACCGCTAATAAGGGCCTGATCTTCATTTATTTTGACCATTTGAGTGAATTCGGCGCGTTCAAAGAACTTGGTCACTATCATCTCAAAAACAGGATCATTCTTGGTTTCCTTATTAAGGTCATTCTCTACTACACTTCCCACAAGTTCAATCCCTTCTACATCTTCAAACATGAAAGTTGTTGGTATGGGGCCGCCATCGTCTACAAATTGCGAATAAACCGCCCAACCTTCATCCATTGTAGCAATGAATTTAATCTCAAATTCAGACTCATTTATCTTGGTGGTTTCGTAACTCCATT
>CAYZKX010000142.1:0-6576 GCA_964479055.1 uncultured Flavobacteriaceae bacterium | reverse complement strand
GTCACCAATAATAGGATTTAGATCATTAAAGGCATCATCTTCCGTTAAGTGGTAACTAATTTCAAAATCGTTAGAAGGTAGATTGGCAAAAATTTCGTCATTCTTTTCAGTTAAATCAAAGAGTGCAAAGCCATCAAAAGGGATTTCATCGCAAATAATTAAATCTGAAATAGGAGCTGCTGGTTGAAAAGGGATTGTTTCAATAAGTACCGAATCTGAAATTGTACAAGATCCATTTGGTAGAGGCAGTGTAACTTGTACCTCATATTCCCCTGATTCTAAGGCTTGAATAGTAGGACTTGTTTCACCTACAATTTCGGTTCCATTTAAAAACCAGGCGTACGTGGCATTATCATTATCTATTTCACCATTTAATTCGATTGTAGCACCACATGCTGTAATATCTGGACCAAGATCTACCGTAGTTCCAAAACCTTCAGCAGCAATAAAAACTGCGGAATCGAATCGTTGATCAATATGGTCTGCAATGATGAATTTAACCCTGTAAGTCACACCAGGTGTAATATTAGCAACAGCATTTAATACAGTGGTCTGACCATCATAGTTTGTTGTTCCAACATTATAGCCTTCAAAAAATTCTACGTTATCGGCCTCACAACCTTCAGGAATTTGAGGATGTATGGAACTGGTATTTATAGAAGCTCCTGAGTTTGGTACTGTAGCAATATTTACATAAGGCTCATTACTCCCAACCTCTTTAATTAAAATTGCAAAAACGTCTTGAAAGTTACAAGGGTATTGTTGTTGGTATTCGTCGGAAGCAAATATGTATCTAAAGCCTACACTGTTATTAATTGTGGTAAAATCAAATTCTAAAGATGTTGCATTGAGTGTTTGTGGTATGCCTAAAATGTCCTCAATGTCTGGATCTGTATCCCAATCTAATGTTCCATCACTTAAGCTTTCAGCAATAAGTGCGTTTCCAGAGGCGTTAACATTGCCTGTAGATAAAACTATACCATTTTCGAGTGGAAATTCAGAGGTACCTCTATTAAATAAGCCATAGCTTGGAATATTATTAACTGTACCATTTATATTAGAATTGGCATTGGTGGCGATAACACAACTACCATTGGTTAGGTTATCTATAAGTTCTTGAGGTTGCAATGAAGAATCAGTGACAATCTGTTGCGCAAATGCGTAACACAATTGCATAAAAAGAAGTAGAAATGCAATGGTACTTTTCTTTTTCACGAGACTCTTTTGAAATTTATAGCAACAGAAAACACAGGGTTTTCCTTTTTTAGATAAAGATACTAAAAAGCCTTAGAAATATAGAAATGTCTTATTCTATAATGTGTTAAGGAAAATGAAAATTAACATACTAGTAGCGAATTTTCACGCTAACGACATATTTTATCGACGTATGGCAAAATGACCTTTTACTTCGAAGGACTGCGTACCGCGCATTACATTGGCCACAAACCAATAATCACTAGCAGGAAGTTTATTACCTTTAAAGGTACCATCCCAACCTGGAGAGTCGTGCCTAAGGGTCGTGAGATGTTTCCCGTAGCGATCAAAAATGTGGATTATGGTACCTGGAAGTGTTTCAACTCCAACAATATGCCAAGTATCAAATTGACCATCGTTATTTGGTGTCATATGCTTTGGTATGTCAATTACAAGCACTTCGCGAGTAACTTCAGAACATCCGTTTAAATCAATAATAGTAATGGTATGGTAACCCATTGCAACATTTTCGAATACATTAGATTCTTGTGGTTCTCCGTCATCTAATTGGTACAAGTAATCTCCAATGCCACTAATAGTTATTGTAATATTGTTAGGATCTGAAAAGTCAATAATTTCTGTTGATTCTATGGTTGCAGCTTCAGATTCAGAAACACTAAAAACTCTTGTGTTTTCGCAGCCAAATTCCGTTGTGACTGTTACCCAATAGGTGCCTACATCCGTAATTTCAATTTCAGGTGTTATTTCGCCAGTTGACCATAAGTAAGTATCTGTTGCTATATTGGTATTTGCAGAAACAATTAGTGGTAAATTATCAAGGCAAATTACCTGGTCCTCAATATCTATAATAGGTAAAGGATTTATAATTGTAGTAAACTGAGTTATGGCATGACATCCGGAAGAATTATTTTCTAGTCTAACGAAGATAACCTCAGAATCGAAAGCAAAATAGTTTGTGTCTAAGGGTGCGTTTCCTTCCTCAGCTTCTTCTTCAGAATTGTGATATGTAATAGTAAAATTATTTGGGTTCTGAGCACCTAAAATACTGGCATTTTGTTGGGTCAATTCAAACTCTAACAAACCATCAAAATCATCATCACAAGCCATAAGATCATCTGGTTGATTTGCAACCGGAAGTGGATTTACATTTAATACAAACTCATGGATTACATAACAATGGGTTGTACTAAATTCAACTCTCGCATAAAGCGTGTCAGTATTTGTTAGATAGGTATAGTCTGTATTTAACGGGTTGGTATTTGCATAAGCATCTGCTGCATTATCAAAGTAATTAAAGATTACATTAAAACTTTCGTCCATTAGAGCAGCATTGATTTCGTTTAAATCAAAACTATTAGTATCATTTTCACAAATGTTATAAGACTGAAACTCATTTATAACAGGAGGCATATTTACAATGAGTTCAATTGGTAAAATGATATAACAATTTGAAATTGTATTGGTGATTTTTATAAATACCGTTTGAGGATTACTAATATTGGTATAATTTTCTGGATCAGAAATAGGATTTAGATCTGCTTCGGCATTCTCAAAACTCTCAAAATAGTTAATAACAATATCATCTTGACGAACATCTAATATTTCCAATTCTGCATCTGTGAGATCAAATTGTGTAAATCCATCATAATCGTTATCACAAGCCATAAGTGGTATAGACTCATTAACTTCTGGCATCTGAATAACATTTAACTCAAAGGAAGAAATTGAGTTACAAATCGTACCATTATCAATTTGAACATATATAGTTTGTGGATTTGCCGTATTGATGTAATCTAAAGGAAGTGGATTGATACCATTTTCTGCATTAGTTTGTGACAAATAAAATGTTACATCCAAATTTTCTGGTATTCCATTAGATATCTCAGTAATTTTTGTTGTTAAATCAAAAGTTGTAAAGCCATCATTAGAAATATCATCACAAACGAACCAATCTGAAGGTTGATTAAAAATAGGATTACTTCCAACTTCAATAGTAAAACTAGATGTTCCATAACAATCTTGATCGGTCAGATTCTCAACACGTACAAAAATAGTTTGAGGATTGCTCGTGTTTTGAAATACAACATCTTTGTTTATTTGGTTAGTTCTATTAACTGCATCATTCTGATTTAAATAATATAACACTTGCTTACCATTCTGTCCATTAAGTATTTCAGTGTCTTTGGTGTTAAAAATAAAGTCTCCAAAACCATCGCTACTGTCTTCACAAATTTTATAATTAGAAATCACAGAAAAAACCGGAAGTGTATTGACTATAATATTTAAGGTTTCTGTACTATAACATCCAGTTACAGAATTTTCTACTCTAATAAATAGTGATTCTGTTTCAGCATTATAACTTCCTTCATTAGTGAGTCCATTTATATTGTCATCTGCATCTGATTGACTGTTGTGAAATGAAATAATTCTTTCATTAGTGCTACTAACGACTTCAGGAATAATATCAAAAAGATTAATTATTGAGAATCCATCTTGATCATTATCACAAATTACAATATCAGATGGGCTGGAAGTTATTGGAGCTTCGAGTACTGTAATTTCAAATGAGCTTGTATCGGAGCATCCAGTATCATCCGAAGTAATTCTTGGATAAATTGTAAACGGATTTGTAGTATTTGTGTAAAAATTTGGTAACACATTTGTATTGTTTCTTGCGTCATCTTCAGTTAAAAAATAGGTAACATTAAAGCCTGGTTGAGCTTCTGTAACTAATATATCGAACTGAGACAAATCTGTTGTTGTAATACCATCTTGATCCTCGTCACAAACCGTTTGATTTGAGATATTCTCGAATTCGTTAACTGGAACCAATATCAAATCAATTTGTGCTACGTCTGTACAGGTTGGACTTGATAATCCTAAATAAATAGTTTGTGGATTACTTGATGGAATAAATGGAACTGTTTGATCTAAAGGATTAATCTGGTTGTCTCTGTCATCTTCAGTCAGATAAAATTCAACATTAATATCCGGTATATTATTAATGATTCCATTTGCTATACTTGACAAACCAAATTCTTCAAAACCATCATTATCTATATCACATTGCGTTATGTTGTTGATATTTGTTGCTGTAAGCAGTAGGTTGGTGTGAATTTCAATTGGAGTTATAGAAGCACAACCCGTAGCATTATTTTCTACCCTAATATAAACCACTTGTTCATTTGAATTTATGTTGGCGTAGTTAGTGTCATTAGCAATAGGGTTTGCACCTGAAAGTGCATCATCATTCGTTTCATGAAAAGTAACAGTGACGTTAGTCAAGCCTTGTAAAACATCAGGTATTATAGTTGTTAAATCAAATTCTGCAAAACCATCGTGGTCAGCGTCACATGCATCAATATAATGTGGATTTGTATTAATAACAGGATTATCTAAAACACTAATATCTAGAGTTGTCGTGCTAATACATCCTGTTTGTGGATTTTGAACACTTACAAAAACTGTTTCATTGGAGTTAGTATTGACATAAGGCATTGGAAATGGGTTACTCCCTGAATCCGCATCGCTTTGTGTACTGTGATAGGTTACATTTAAATTTGTTTGACCGTTAGTTATCTCATCGTCTTTAATGTTAAGATCAATTGCAGTAAAACCATCAGCCACTTGATCATCACATATTACTAATGGCGTTGGATCTACTATTGTGGGCAATGCATTTACAATTAAATTGAAACTAGAAAATGCAAGACACCCATTATCTGTATCTACGATCCTAACAAAAATTGGTTGAGGATTTACACTATTTTGAATTGGATTGGTAATTGGGTTATTACCTGATTGGGCTTCAGAATCAGAATAATGATATGAAATACTGTAGTTGCCAGTGGGCACCGAAGCTAATACTTCTGTGTTACGAATTGATAAATCAAATGTCTCAATACCATCATTACTTAAATCATCACATAGCTGGAAATCAGTGATTGATCCTGACGATTGAGTATTGCTTAAAGTCACATTAATATCATCTTGAATTGTACAGGTCCCACCAGCGAGAGGAATCTCTACTTCAACACTATAGTTACCTGTTTGTACAGCATTAAAGCTTGATTGATTTGCACCTGGAATAAGCGCATTATTGAAGTACCAAGTATAAGTGGCTTGATTGTTACCTATATCACCATTTAAGCTAATACTACTTGCACAAGTAGAAAAATCTTCACCTAAATCTACAGAAGCATTAAAACTATTACCTTCTATAAATACGGCAGAATCATAATTTTCATCTGTTTGGTCTGCAATAATGAGTTTTATTTGATACTCTACATTTGGAACTATAGAGGCTGTTGCAGATAGAACAGCCGTTCTTCCATTATAATTAGTATCACCTAAGCTGTAACCTTCAAAATAGTCTTCATTAGATGCATCACAGAAACCAACAATTTCATCATGAACAGTGTTTGTGTTAACGGGAGTTGTTGTTCCGGGAACAAGTGCGATATTAACATATGGATCATTGGTGCCGGCTTGTCTTATTAAAAATGCAAATCCATCAGAATATTGACAAGGGAAATTTCCAAAATATTCTTCTGATGCAAGAATATATCTGAACTGAATCTGATTGGCAATAGAGATAAAATTGAATTCTAAAGATGTTGCATTAAGAGTTCCTGAAATGCCTAAAGCGGATTCAAGATCTGAATCAGTTCCCCAGCTATCATCACCTTCATTTAAAACATTTGAGTTTTGAGTGTTTCCTGCAGAATTAGCATTTCCTGTTGCTAAGATGATTCCATTTTCAAAAGGAAAGTTCGACGCTCCACGCTCAAAATAGCCATAACTTCCAATACCTATGGAGTTGCCATTAATGTTAGAATTAATATTTGAAACTTCAACACAGCCTTGAATTAGAGTGTTCTCAACCAAGTTTTGTGGCGAAACAGAATTATCAACTGTTATTTGCTGAGCAAAAGTAATACTGCAAAGCAGGCATAAGAACAGCCAGAGGGAGCGTTTTAATCCATCCATAAAGTGCGGTTAAGTTTATAGTACAATCTGGATTAGATATGGGATAATTCAAATTGTTCCTGTTCAAGCTGAAAAGTAAGCTTTAATATGATGAAATACAAAAAAACACGATGAAATACATAAAACGTTAACATTATAAGATTTTTGAGGCTTGAAAAATAAAAAAGACCTCAAAAAGAGGCCTTTTTCCCAAATTGAAATTTCTAAAACATTATAGCCTCAACATATAATGTTCCTTAACCTGAAACTCAATATTGTTATGCTTTATAAAATGTTATGAGGGAAACGTATTTAGAACCATCAGAATGTTCTAAATTTTCTATAGTTCTTTAAATGTATTGTTTGAATTTTATTAGTCCAAAAGAATAAGAC
>CAYZKX010000141.1:0-6578 GCA_964479055.1 uncultured Flavobacteriaceae bacterium | reverse complement strand
CGATATGATATTCCACATTTGGTACCGCTGCAAATTCAAAATTAGACATATAAATACCGAGATCCTGCTCTTGAAATTCAAATACATTACCATCGCTCCCAATAATTTTTACATTGGCATCACTTTCAACAACCGTACCACTACTTCCAGTGGCATAGGTTCGCGTTAATTTAATACTTTGCTGTTTTATTTCATTAGTGATAGTGGCCTCTACAACCAAAGCATTTTCAAAAACGGTTTCAGTTTCTAAACTCAATTCTTCAACACAGCTCACTAGCAAAGTGCAGCTTAAAGTCAATAAGGACGGTATTTTCACAAAACACAATCTCATATTAATCAATCCAAAAATCCGGTGGTTCACTATTGCCAAGAGCTGTACAATCTCCACATTCTCTATTTACCAATACAATGGGTCCTTCGTTTTCAGGATCTGTTGGTTCGTGAGGCCCAAAATATTTAAATCCTTGCTCAATAAAACTACATAACGGACAACCTCCACCTCCATCTGAAGTAGGAGGAGTAAAAAATTGCTCACAGTTCTGAGCATATGGAGGTAATGGTTCACCCGGAAAAAGATCTTCATAATTGAAGTAGATACGCTTCTCATCCACTGAAGACACCTCAAAAAAACCAACCACCTTCTCATTAGAATTAGAAAGAGACATCATATTACCTTGAAGAAATCCTGGTTGGGTTTCAGAAAGAATGTTTTCTGATTCTGAAAGCTCTGATAAAGCTTCATAGTAGCTATATGCTGCCTGAGACTGCACATACTGCTTAACCAATATACTATAACGGTGCGATATTATATAATTGTTCCTATTTAAAAAACGCACTCTATATTGTTCTAATCTATCCTCTACTAGTAAGTTAGTACTTGTAATATCTATACTATTGGAAATGACTGTGTTAAAACATATGAGTTCTTCAATTGGTCTTGGTACAAGAGGAAAGACGAGCATTCCATCTTCGATACCATAAGTAACATCTTCTGGAATCCAAAGTGGTGCAACTATCTTATAAGATTCCTCATATTCAAAACGATAGAACTTTGAGCTCCCAGTAGGATCGAATGTGTCAACATAAACCGAAACACCTTCTTCCTCATTTTCGTTAAAGTCTCGTTCAACATAAACTTGATCAATCTGAGTAGGTGTAGTCAAATTGACATCTTGTGAGCTGTAACTGCGTCCGTCATTGGTCAAAATCTCAAGATGATAATCAACATTTTGCTCTGCTGCAAACTCGTTAATAGATCCGTACAATCCATTGGAAATTTCTTGAAAAGAATATGATTGTCCTGTAGAAGAAACAACTTTAATAATTGCATTGTTTTCTGGAGAAGGTCCATCTTCTTCCAATCTATATGTTCTGGACAACTTGACTTGTTGTTGCATAACCTGATTGGTAATTGTCGCTTCTACAACTAATGCACTTTCAAATTCTGTTTCGGTAATAATATTGATCTCTTCAACACATGCTTGTATCAAAAGCACTAGTGCAATTAAACTAAGATATATGTTCTTAGATTTCATCATTCCACTGTAATGGTTTTGGTTATTGAAATCGGTTTACCTGCCACCGTAAACCCTCGCAATGTTATTTCGTAAGTACCTTCTTTATCTGATGTAAAAAAATCTACGTTTCTAACATCTGAACGCAATTCAAAATGAGGCATCCAAAATAACTGCTCTCTATTGTCAGGAATACGTGACAAGTCGGCCTCCGAAACATATTCTGGATTATGATACATCACATTCAATTGTGGTTTAAACAAATTGAAAGTCGCTATGTAGTCATCTTGAAGGGTTTTATAATAGTCCTTATCAAACGTGTTGACAATGAGAACACCCTGGAACACTTTATTATCATAGTAAAACTCATCTCGAATTACTGAGATCGATTCTACTATATCGGCATCCATATAAATAATAGACTCGTGATCTTGTATTATTGCACCATCAACAACGACCATTGGTAAAATATCAACTAAATAATAAGGATCATTCTCTCTTTCACGCACATTAATATAGCGTGTTTTTCCACCTTTACGTTCATGCCATGCATGGTCAACAACCTCGATCAAAGTCTCGCCAACCGTAGCAAAACGAGTGTATTCATCCAACAAATAAGTGGTTATAAAATTTCCATAAAAGGGTTTTGGATAGCGAGGTTCTACCAACCTATTAACTTTTACTTCCGAAAAAGCATTCTCGATCTGATTATTAATACTTCGCTCTAAGATCTTTTCTTTGTGAGCAGCATTGATTTGAAAATCGTTAAATTTTAATTGAGAATGATCTAAGCTTTGATGTTCATTAATTTCAATACGGTAGCGTGCTCTTTCATCTCCATAAACTTGAGCTAAAGCTACGGTTGCACGATATGGTGCTGTAATTTGAAAATAAAAGATACCATCTTTATTGGTGCTAGCAATATCTTGATAGGCTTCTTCACTTAAAATTGAAAGTGCAACTTGTACGCCAGAAACTAACTCATTAGTATCTTTTAAATAGACTTTACCTGTTAGCATTTCCCCTTTAAACTCAGGAAGAAAAATAGTTTCTCCTATAGATTTTGATTGACTTTTGTGGGTATCTGTGTAAATATTATGATAGTTTTGAGGTAAACTTACAGCTGCTTCATATGGCAATTCTTCTCGTTTTTTAACTGAGATTGAATAACTACCATAGGCATTTGCGGCATTTAAACTTTCTATAGAAAGATTGACCTTTTCACGTTTGGCATATACCTCTTTATTTGAGGACACTTTAATTTGCTGATATTGATCAGGAGTAGAATTAACTACTGATACTGGCCCAACTGCAGAATCCGAAAATTCAATTGGCAAATATGGATTGATAATATTAATATTGCCTTCAAAGTAATGCGTGTCTACTCCATTTCGCATCCAACGCGTATATGCCAGTAATTTATAGTTGCCTGTTTGTAGAGAAACAGGAATGAAAAAATCACTCTGCCCAGTGCCATTAACTAATTTGATTTTGTGTTTAAACACCAAGCCATCTTCACCTACAAGTTCAACATATGCCATCTTGCTAGTGCTGCTATACAGTCCAGTATCAGCATTTAAACAGTAAACTTTGTAAGCTAATCGTTCACCTGAAAAAAGTAACGAAGTATTAAAATGCACATAGATCTTTTCCTGAGTAATATTGCGATACCAGTTGACGTCTTCTGCATTTTTAAGGGTATACTGACCAAACGCAAAATTAACGGTTGCCAGTACAAAACAAATATGTAAATAGAATCTCTTCATTTAAAATTGAAAATTAAAACTAATGGTTGGAATTGGAATTGTAAAAATTGAGCTTTGATATGCTTTTATCTCGCCTTCTTCAGTTACAAAAAATACTGAGTACGGATTATTGCGTCCAAGAACATTATAGATTGATAGGTTCCAAAAACTATGTGCCAACTTATTGCGTTTATGGTTACCCTCATAATTAAATCCTATATCTAGTCTGTAGTAATCTGGGATTCTGAATTGATTTCGATCGCTGTATAAGGTGTATTCGGCGCCTCCAAATTCATATGTCCCAACGGGGTATGTTACAGGCCGTCCTGTTTGATATACTAAATTAGCTGAGAAACTAAATCGCTGGGTCATTTTATAATTTAAAACTGCACTAAAATCATGTGGTTTATCATAGTTTGCCGGGAAGTATTCGCCATTGTTCACACGTTCCTCCGCAAATTCACTATCCAGTTTAATTAAAGTCCTTGAATAGGTATAACCTATCCACCCATTCCAGCGTCCACCATTTTTCTTCACTAAAAATTCAATGCCATAGGATTTACCTTCACCTTGTATAACTTCGGTCTCCAAACTTTCATTGAGCAGTAACTGGGCTCCAACTTTATAATCTAATATATTGTCATAAGTCTTGTAATACCCTTCAATTGAGGTTTCATAGGTGTTATCGGCAAAGTTCTTATAAAAACCCAGAGATACTTGTTGAGCGCGTTGAGGTTTAATATTTATATCAGATAATTTCCAGGTATCAGTTGGTGACACCGTAGTATTTGTTGATAAGGTATGAATATATTGATAGGTATTATTATAACTGGCCTTGACTGAAAAATCATCTTGCAAGAAATAACGCGCTGAGAACCTACCTTCAAAGCCATCATAGGTTTCTACTATTTCATTATTATCAAACTCCTGAACTTCAACCAAAGTACCGTCGTTTCGAGGTTGTCCTTCCTCATAAATACGTTGGGTAGCTTCACCCAAATAAGCATAAAATGAATAACGTACACCAGCATCTATGGCCAATTTCTCTGTGATATCATAGTTAAACGAAAGAAATACAGCCGATTCTAATCCTTTTTCTTTTTGAAGTGTTAAAGGCTCTATATTAGACTCGCTATTCAAAGGTTGATACGATCCAGGTCGTATAGTATATAGTTTTGAGGCTATACCATAGTTAAGCGATTTATCATCAGCCACTAAGTGATCCAATTTGATTTTGAACTCCGTCTCGCTATTACTATAATCTAGGTCAAAATCGTTACTAAAATCACCGTCGTATTCAATATCAAATTGGTATTTGCTATTGGTTACCGTCACATCACTTCGTATTTTGTCATTGTAGCGATGTTTCCATTCTAAAGAGAACAATTGGTTGCTGTAACCAAACAATGAATCTGAGGTAATGCTGAATTTATCATTACTATAATATCCAGTAGCACGCAATTCATCATTATCACTTATTTTATGATTGTATTTTACAATAACATCGTAGAAAGAAGCTTCACTGTTTTGAATGGATTCATCATCAATAGCCCGTAGTATCCAATTAGAATAAGTGCTTCTACCACCAACCATTAACCCAGCTTTTTCTTGAACAATAGGTATTTCAAGTGAAAGACTACTTGTTACTGGACCAATGGAAGCCTGACCTGAAAATTCTTCAACATTGGCGTCCTTTGTAGAAATATCAAATACCGACGATAAACGACCACCGAATTCTGCTGGAATATTACCCTTATAAATTTCTACATCACCTGTTGTAAATGGATTGATAGCAGAAAAGATTCCGAAGAAGTGTGTTGGATTGTAAATCGATCCATTATCCAATAATATCAGGTTTTGATCTGTACGACCACCACGAACATTATAACCGCTAGAACCTTCGCCAGTGTTAGAAATTCCTGGCAGTGTAGTCGCTACTTTCATAATGTCCTGTTCACCTAACACCAAAGGAATATTTTTAATATTCTCTACTTCTATTTTAGTAACCCCTGCTACTACTTCTTTAACGTTTTTTTCGGCCTCGGCATCAACCACAACTTCTTGTAATGTTTCTACGTTTTCCTCCAGGCTAAAGTTGATCTCTCCGTTGTTAAATACCTCTATTGTTCGGCTAACGTCTTTGGCATTTAGAGAATTAGTGCGTAAAGTATATGTGCCAGGAGACAACTCCAATTCATAATAACCATCAGCATTTGTTGATGTTCCTATGCCTGTACCGTTTACAGTAATGGCAACATTGGATAAAGGTTGACCGGTTTCACTATCGCGAACATATCCTTTTATAATAAAAGTGGTTTGTTTGGTTTCAAGATCTTCTTTTCCAATTTTAATTGGTTCCTCTTGAGTGACAATGGTTTCATCTTTTAGCTCTTCATCAAATATTGGTTTGGCAATAGCCGCTGGACTGATAGTAGAATTAGTGTCTGGCAAGGTATCATGAATCGCATTATTTTCGGTTAGAATAATTCTATTATCATTAGTAATATAGAAATTGAGATTTGTGTTTTTGAAAATGTCTGTCAGTATATCTTCAACACTTTGATTGGTGTAATTGCCGCTAATTGGTTCCTGTGATAGCCATTCCTTTAGAAAGTAAAAACGATAGTTGGTTTCAGATTCAATTTGAATGATAACCTCTTCGGTAGTTTTGTTTTCAAAACTTAGATTTAAGAGGTCTGAATTGGTTTGACTAACAGAAAGAAAAAAGCTAAAACTAAATAAGAGAAGAATTATATTTCGCATTGAGTTAAAGTATAACTTTTGTTGGTTAATTATGGGTTAAAACTAAAATAAGAAATTCAGAAAAAGGTAAAATCCGATAAGAGTTTACCTTTATTAACTTAACCGTTTACTTAATATTGATCAAAGAATTCCAGGCTTCGAATATCGTCGTAATAAAAAGAACCTGGAAGATAAAAACCAACATGGCCGCCATACTCTGGTATTTCAAGAAAAATGTAATTGCTATTTGTAGCCGTGTCTATTGGGAAACACGAAGGTGATAAAAATGAATCGTTCTTTGCATTAAGAATTAATGTAGGAATTGAAATATGATTCAAAAACTGTTTACTGCTACACTTTTTGTAGTACTCCATGGCATCTTCAAATCCATGGGCTTTTGAAGTATAGACATCATCAAAGTCTTTTAAGGTTTTTATAGACCTTATAGCTTCTAAAGAAACTTTATCAGGGAATTGTTTTTGTTTTCTTTTAAGTCTATTGATCAAATGCCTTTTAAACATATTGGCATAGGGTCTGTTCTTTATCTTGTGTAATTCTACGCAGGAACCATAAAGAT
>CAYZKX010000140.1:0-6598 GCA_964479055.1 uncultured Flavobacteriaceae bacterium | reverse complement strand
ATCATGGGAATTATGTGCAATACCTAGAGATTGGTCGAATTGAGTGGCTCAGAAATTTAGGAATTTCGTATAAAGAAATGGAAGAAACGGGCATCATGTTACCCGTTATTTCGGTGACCTTAAACTTTAAGAAATCAGCGGTTTATGATGACCTAATTCAAGTGACTACTACATTAAAAAAAACACCAAGCGTGAAGATCGAATTTGATTATAAAATTGTAAATCAAAACAATGAATTATTGTGCACTGCGAACACGGTTTTAGCATTCATAAACATGGCAACAAAAAAGCCAATGAAATGTCCTGATTACCTTTTAGAAAGATTGCAATCAATTTAAAGCTTTAATATCAACTTGAACTTCATGAAGTTTTTCAAAACGTGCGAGTGTTTGTGTAACTTTTTTCTTTCTAACATGCACTTTTATGGTGCAATCCAACTCTAAGCGTTGATCACTAATTTTTAAATTCTCCTCTTTAATGATACGCATAACTGCACTCATATGCTTATAAGCAAAGTTTAATTCTAACTTTTGATCTATGGTCCTGACAATGACGGGAGCATTTTCAATGGCCAATTTAGCAGTTGTCCTATAGGCATTAATTAATCCACCAACGCCTAATTTTGTGCCACCAAAGTAACGCACCACAACAATTAATACATCGGTGAGATCATGTGATAAGATTTGACCATATATTGGTTGTCCTGCGCTATTGCTTGGTTCTCCACCATCATTGGTACGATGGTACTTTTTTTCTACGCCAGTTTGATAGGCAAAACAATGGTGTCCAGCCGATGGATGTTGCGATTTAATTTGTGTAAGACAGTCTTTGATATCATCATTAGTTTGGATGGGAAAAGCGTAACCGTAGAATTTCGAATTTCGGTCTTTGAATAGCACTTGAGTTGATGGTGCCTTAAGGGTTCTATATGTATCCTCTTGTAGACTCAAAAAAAGTGTTTGAATTTAATGAAAAGATCGGTGATTTCATCTTCTTCCGGATTCAAATGCCAAGTGTTAATTCCCAATTGGTTAGCTGAATTAATATGTTCTAAAGTGTCGTCAACATAAAAACACTCATTAGCCATCAAATTATTTTGATCCAAGACAAACTTGAAAATATTGGCATCTGGTTTTCGAAAACCGATTTCGTGAGACAGATAGAAGACATCAAAACACGACTTAAATTGTTGATAGCGCTCAATAGTCATATTTTCTTTGACACGTTCTATATGTAATGCATTAGTATTACTTAATAGTATTAGCTGAAACTGCCCTTGTCGTCTTAACTCTTCAATAAAACGCATTCGATTTTGTGGAAAATCCAAGATGATGCTATTCCATGCTTCAATTAAAAATAGTCGATCGGTAGTTTTGAAGTAAGAACAATAGAAATTCACAAAATCTGTTGTTGATATATGACCAGTTTCATATTGGTTGTTGATCTCTTCAATTTGAGAATTTAACTTAAAATCAGGATATCGAGACCAAATACTAGCCATTGTAGCTTGTTTATTAAGATTGATAAATACGTCTCCAAAATCAAATATAAGTGTATTAATCATTGAGAAGAATTGTTAGCTTGTCATTCTCAATTTCATTTTCACTTTTGATCTGGCCATTGATTATTGGAGCAGGAATACCTTTTTTTAACTTGACATTTGTCTTAAAAATACGAGCTTCATCCCAAAGGTTTGCATCAATAAATAACTGGAGTGTTTTTTGACCACCTTCTATAATTATAGATTGAATATTGTGCGCATGCAATTGCTTGATAATCTCAGCGGGATCAGTTTCATCAATAACGATTGTTTCAGCATGTGCATCAAATACAGCATGATCTGGTGATAAGTTTTTAGTTCTATCTAGAACAATTCGTGTGGGGTTTTTACCAATCCAATGTCGTGTGGTAAGGTTAGGGTTATCAGCCAAAACAGTATTGTAGCCAACTAAAATAGCTTGTTCTTCTGAGCGCCACTTATGTGTCAATTGCCTTGAATACTTATTACTGAGCCAGACCGGTTTATTTTCACTTTTTTGATCGGGAGCGATATAACGGTCGGAAGATTCTGCCCATTTCAATATAACATATGGCCGCAATTTATTATGAAATGTAAAAAATCGTTTATGATGTTCCCGGCATAAATTTTCAAGAACGCCAACTTGAACATTACAGCCAGCCTCACGTAGTTTTTTAATTCCTTTTCCTGAAACTTTTGTATTATCATCAACACATCCTATAACCACATTAGGAATGTTATTCTCAATAATAAGATCACTGCAAGGTGGTGTTTTACCAAAATGAGAGCAAGGTTCTAAGGTGACGTATAAAGTGGCCGAATTCAAAATCGACTTGTCTTTGACATTTGCAATGGCATTCACCTCTGCATGAGAACCACCATAGGCACTTGTTACGCCTTCAGCAATGATATTGTTATTATGTACAATCACGCATCCAACCATGGGATTTGGTGCTGCAATACCGAGGGCATTTTTGGCAATTTCAATACAACGATTTATGAATTTTTCATGTATATTCACAAGACAAAAATAAGATTAAAATATCGGTATTTATAAATGCTTCTTAGAGAAATTAAACCTGAAGATAACGCTCAAATTGAGGCTATAATGAGGTCCTGTTTTATAGAATTCGACTTACCGTTTGTGGGATCATCTATAGAGGATGATGAAGTGACTCAAATGTTTGAAGGCTTTCAAGAGGAGCGATCGGTTTATTTTGTAGTTGAAGAAAATAATGAGATAGTTGGTGGCGGGGGAATTAAGCAACTTAGTGGTGCTACCGAAGACATTTGTGAATTGCAAAAAATGTACTTTAAACCAGAAGCAAGAGGTCGAGGATTTGGTCGACTTGTTTTTGAAGCGTGTATGGAAGCTGCCAAAAAGTTTGATTATAAAACATGTTATTTGGAGTCTGCCTCACCTCTTAAAACGGCGATTAAGCTCTATGAAAGAAATGGATTTGAACACCTGAATCAACCAATGGGTAATACAGGTCATGTGATCTGTGGCGTTTGGATGGCCAAAAGCATAGTATGAACCTAAATGCATTAAGAACATATTTTGAAAATGAGCTTCTTGGTTATTATTCCAATGAGGAAATGTTGTCTTTCTTTTATTTATTGACTGAGCGATTTCTAAAATTAAGCCGTGTGGATTTTGCTCTCAATGTGGAAATGAAGGTAGAAGGTTCTGGTTATGATGCCATTCAAGATGCAATAAAACGCTTACAGCTTTATGAACCTATCCAATATATATTAGGTGATACAGAGTTTTACGGTTTGACTTTTAAAGTTAATTCCGATGTTCTGATTCCGCGACCAGAGACGGAAGAGCTGGTGGATTGTATTATTAAAGAAGCACCTAAGGACAAACCATTAACCATTCTTGATATTGGTACAGGAAGTGGTTGTATTGCTGTAGCTTTAGCAAAAAATTTAAATAATGCTACGGTAATTGCAATTGATATTAGTAAAAAGGCTTTGAAAATAGCTGCGAAAAATGCCAAACTGAACAACGTAGAGGTGGAGTTTTTAGAAGCGGATATATTGGATCATAGCACCATTTTACAAAATACTTTTTGCGATATTATAGTTTCAAATCCACCTTATGTAAGAACCTCTGAAAAAGAAGTCATGAAGCCCAATGTATTGAATCATGAACCTCATTTAGCACTTTTTGTAGATGATAAGGATGCTTTACTTTATTATAAAAAGATTGTTGCTTTTACAATTGATCACTTAAAAACTAGAGGGTTTTTATATTTTGAGATCAATGAAAATTTGGGAAGGTCTATGGAACGTCTGCTAAAAAAAGAAGGCTTTGATCAAATTAATTTACAACAGGATTTGTCGGGAAAAGACAGAATAATTAGAGGAATTAAAATAAAATAGATGAATCAAATAAGTGTTTTTTGCGGTAGCAGTTTAGGTCATGACCCTCAGGTAATTGAAGTTGCCGAACATGTTGGCAAAACCTTTGCAGAGCAGGGAATAACATTGGTGTATGGCGCTGCTAAAATTGGTATAATGGGGCGTGTTGCACAATCATGTTTAGATCATAATGGTAGAGTTATAGGTGTTATTCCAGAATTTCTAAAGTTAAAAGAAGTAGTTCATTTAGGTCTTACACAAGTTATAACGACACACTCTATGCATCAACGAAAACAGAAAATGTTTGATCTTTCTGATGCATTTATAGCGCTTCCAGGTGGCTTTGGTACGTTAGAGGAGTTATTAGAAATGTTGACCTGGGCGCAACTTGGACTCCATCAAAAACCTATTGGAGTCCTTAATGTCAATGGCTATTATGATGATCTAATGAAATTAAGTCAAACAATGAACGAACGCGGATTTTTAAAAACTGAAAATCTAGATCTTCTGATCTATGAGGATAATATTGAAATTTTAATTGAACGCATGCGAAGATTTGAACCGCAACCTGTGCCTAAATGGCTAACTGCGAATTCCTGATGTTATGAATGATATACACGAAAAGATAGATCAGCTAAGAAGGGATTTACGCGAACATAATCATAATTATTATGTGTTGGATAAACCCACTATTAGTGATTACGAATTTGATATGATGCTTAAAGAACTTCAGGCATTAGAGCAAAAACATCCTGAATTCTATGATGCTAATTCACCTACTTTAAGGGTTGGTGGCGAGGTTACCAAGAACTTTGAAACTGTAGTCCACGATTATCGCATGTACTCATTAGATAATTCATACTCCAAACAAGATCTATTAGATTGGGAAAATAGATTAAAGAAAATTGTTGATGGGGAGATTCAGTATGTTTGTGAATTAAAATATGATGGTGTCTCAATAAACCTCACTTACGAAAATGGAAAATTACTTCGAGCGGTGACCAGAGGAGATGGAGTTCAAGGAGACGACGTGACTACAAATATTAAAACCATTCGTACAGTTCCGTTAACTCTAAAGGGTAACTATCCAGCTAGATTTGACATCCGAGGTGAAATCGTTTTACCTTTCGACGGTTTTCATAAAATGAATGAAGATCGCATCGCCGCTGGTGAGGAGCCGTATAGAAATCCAAGAAATACAGCTTCAGGAAGTTTAAAACTTCAAGACAGTGCAGAAGTAGCCAAAAGGCCACTAGAGTGCTTACTATATAGTATTGAAGGCGATAATCTTGGAATAGCAACGCAAATTGAAAATTTAGAAAAAGCACGATCATGGGGTTTCAAGGTGCCTGACGCTTCTATATTAGCCAATAATATAGACGAAGTGTTGGCCTATATTTCACATTGGGACAAACACCGCCATGATCTTCCATATGAAACAGATGGGGTTGTAATTAAGGTGAATAGTTTGTTTCAGCAGGAAGAATTGGGTTTTACAGCAAAAGCACCGCGATGGGCTATTGCTTACAAATTTAAGGCCGAACAGGTGACAACTACCTTAAACAGTATTTCCTATCAAGTAGGCCGAACGGGTGCCATTACACCAGTGGCGAATCTCAAGCCAGTGGAACTTGCAGGCACAATAGTAAAACGAGCTTCCTTGCACAATGCCGATCAAATCGAGAAATTGGATGTTAGAGTTGGTGATGAAGTGTTTGTAGAAAAAGGAGGTGAGATTATTCCCAAGATCATTTCTGTAGATCTTGACAAGCGTACTAATGATGCTCAAGAGGTACGTTATATAACACATTGTCCTGAATGTCACACCTTACTTATTCGCAATGAGGGAGAGGCACAACACTATTGTCCTAATTATAATGGCTGCAAACCACAAATTATTGGACGAATTCAACATTTTATTTCAAGAAAAGCCATGGACATTGAGGGCTTAGGTGGTGAAACTGTGGCGTTACTAGTAGAGCAGAATTTAGTAAATGATTATTCTGATCTCTATGAATTGACTAAAGCACAAATTATTCCTTTGGAACGCATGGCTGAGAAATCGGCTGATAATCTTATCAATGGCATTGAAAAGTCAAAATCCATTCCATTTCAAAGGGTATTATTCGCCTTAGGAATACGACACGTTGGTGAAACTGTTGCCAAAAAATTGGCCAAGCATTATACGAATATTGACGCCATATTTGAGGCATCAATTGATGATTTGATCCAGATTGATGAGATAGGTGAAAAGATCGCACAGAGTGTTGTGGAATTTAGATCATCAGAGGAAAATCGAACTATAATTAACCGACTTAAATCTTTTGGTCTGCAATTATCATTATCGGATGATATGATGGCGAATCAAACTAATAAGTTAGAATCCAAATCTTTCGTTGTTTCAGGTGTCTTTGTGAAACTCTCAAGAAATGAGCTAAAAAAACTGATAGAAGACAATGGTGGAAAAGTGTCGTCTTCAATTTCCACTAAGACCAGTTATGTTGTGGCTGGAGATAAAATGGGGCCTAGTAAATTAGAAAAGGCCAATGCTTTAAACATTCCTATAATTAGTGAAAATGAATTCTTACAGTTAATTATTTAGAATAATTCTAAATTGATTAAAAAAATCGATAAAATGCACATATTTATCGATTAATTGAATTTTTTTGTAATATATTTGTTTCAATTAAGGGATTAATTAATGCAAAA
>CAYZKX010000139.1:0-6632 GCA_964479055.1 uncultured Flavobacteriaceae bacterium | reverse complement strand
AAATAGGGGCATTAAAACGTAAAGCAAGGGCAATGGCATCACTTGTTCGTGCATCTATGATTTCCTCTATTTTATCGCGCTCACAAATTAGACTAGAGTAGAAAACACCATCCACTAGTTTATGGATAATGACCTGTTTAACCACAATATCAAAACGATCAGAAAAATTTTTGAAGAGATCATGTGTTAAAGGACGCGGTGGTTTAATCTCTTTTTCTAATGCTATTGCAATAGATTGTGCTTCAAAAGCACCAATTACAATTGGTAGTTTACGATCGCCATCAACTTCACTCAAAATTAGAGCATACGCGCCATTTTGCGTTTGACTATACGATATACCTTTTATGTTAAGTCGAACTAAACTCATAAAATATTGAGCACAAAGAACAGTTTAAAATAGGAATTTACCAAACAAGAAAATGGGAATTTGTAAATGATCTACCTTAAATCAGTTGTTACATCAATACAAGTTAAAAAAATTATGCGTTTTGTGCCTTAAAATCCTTTAATTTTTCGATGAGTTGAGGCACTACTTCGAAGGCATCACCAACAACGCCATAATCGGCTGCCTTAAAGAACGGAGCTTCAGGATCTGTATTGATAACCACTTTTACTTTGGATGCGTTAATCCCAGCTAAATGTTGAATAGCTCCTGAAATACCGATCGCAATATAAAGATTTGAAGCTACTGGTTTTCCTGTTTGGCCAACGTGCTCACTATGAGGTCTCCAGCCCAAATCAGATACTGGTTTTGAACAAGCTGTTGCTGCACCAAGAACACTGGCTAATTCTTCAACCATACCCCAGTTTTCAGGACCTTTTAAACCACGACCTCCTGAAACTACTATCTCGGCATCAGCTATGGTTACTTTATCTGTAGCCTTATCAATTGATTCTACATTACTTGTAGTAGAAAGTAGTTCAGGTGAATACGACTCCATAGAAGCCGAAGCAGTACTCTCGTGCAAACCGAAGGCGTTTTTAGAAACACCAACAACTTTTATGCTGGTGTCTATTTGCGTTTGACTAAATGCTTTATTTGAAAAGGCCGCACGTTTTACTGTAAATGGACTTATAGTTGAAGGCGCGTCTACCACATTTGAGGCGTATCCGGCATCAAGCTTAGCAGCTAATAAAGGTGCTAATGATTTACTATTAGCACTAGAACTCACGATTACTACGGTTGCGTTCTCAGCAAGAACGGCTTGTTTTATTGCATCGGCATAAACAACAGCATCAAAATTCCCTTCGTGATCAATATTCAAAACTTTATCTACCCCATAATTACCAAGTTCTGAAGCATCACTGGTATTAAAGGTGACTGCAGTTACTTGCACACCTAATTGATTTGCGACGGAGCGCGCATATGATGCCACTTCTAAAGCTACTTTTTTAAATTGGCCTTGCTCGGATTCTGTATATACTAAAACGGACATGTTTACTTTTTTAATGATTACTTTTTTTTAATTAGATGACTTTAGCTTCGTTGTGAAGTAGACTAACCAATTCATCCAGATTGTCGGCATCTACCAACTTAACCGCACCTTTTGGAGCTGGTTTTTCAAATGTACTTATTGAAGTAGCAGCATTCGCTAAAACAGGATCGACAACCGATAATGGTTTTTTTCGTGCCATCATTATGCCTCTCATATTTGGTATGCGAAGGTCACTTTCTTCAACAAGACCTTTTTGACCACCAATAACCAATGGTAATTGTGTGCTTATGGTTTCTTTACCACCATCTATTTCTCTAGACGCTGTTGCTTGGTTCCCGTCAATTTCTAGTCCGATGCAATTATTCACGAAATTTGAATTGGTTAAACTCGCTAACATTCCAGGGACCATTCCGCCATTGTAGTCAATAGACTCACGACCAGCTATGACCAAATCATAGTTACCATTTTCAACAACTTGAGCTAGTTCTTTTGCCACCTGTAACCCATCATTTGCACTAACATTAACACGTATTGCAGCATCGGCTCCAATAGCAAGCGCTTTACGCAGCGTAGGTTCGGTTTCGACTCCACCAACATTAACGACGTCAACTGAAGCACCCTGTTTTTCTTTAAACCACATGGCACGAGTGAGACCAAATTCATCATTTGGATTGATCACAAATTGCACACCATTTGTATCAAATTTGGTGTCGCTATCGGTAAAATTAATCTTGGAAGTTGTATCTGGTACATGGCTGATACACACTAATATTTTCATGAGAAGTTGTATTAAAAATTTGAGGCTACGAAGGTACACATTTTTATCGTAATTTCCTATGCACGCATAATAAATATTTTTACTTCTAAAGGTGTTTAGAAGTCTTACAAATATTGTTATTTTTGCTGTTCATGATTTCATCATAATGAGAACAATTCAATTTAGAGAAGCCATTGCAGAGGCAATGAGCGAAGAAATGAGAAGAGATGAAAGTATCTATCTCATGGGCGAAGAAGTAGCTGAATATAATGGAGCTTACAAAGCTTCAAAAGGGATGTTAGATGAATTTGGCCCGAAACGTGTAATTGATACGCCAATTGCCGAATTGGGATTCGCCGGAGTGGCTATTGGCTCAACTATGACCGGTAATAGGCCAATAGTTGAATATATGACTTTTAATTTCTCTTTAGTTGGAATTGATCAGATAATCAATAATGCAGCCAAAATTCGTCAGATGTCAGGTGGACAATTTAAATGTCCAATAGTCTTTAGAGGCCCAACGGCATCAGCCGGTCAATTGGCGGCAACGCATTCACAAGCTTTTGAAAATTGGTTTGCCAATACCCCTGGTCTAAAGGTAATTGTGCCTTCAAATCCATATGATGCTAAAGGATTGTTGAAATCGGCTATAAGGGATGATGACCCAGTGATTTTTATGGAGAGTGAACAAATGTATGGTGATAAGGGTGAAGTACCAGACGGGGAGTATGTTTTACCAATTGGTGTGGCAGAGATCAAAAGAGAAGGTAAAGATGTGACCATTGTCTCTTTTGGAAAGATCATTAAAGAGGCCTATAAAGCGGCAGATGAGCTCGAGAAAGAAGGTATTTCTTGCGAGATTATTGATTTACGTACAGTAAGACCAATGGATCATAAAGCCATTTTAGATTCAGTCAAAAAGACCAATAGATTGGTTGTTCTTGAAGAGGCATGGCCCTTTGGAAATGTAGCCACAGAGATCACTTATCAAGTTCAGTCACAAGCATTCGATTATTTAGATGCTCCAATACAAAAAATTAATACTGC
Organism: uncultured Flavobacteriaceae bacterium; assembly: GCA_964479055.1. GTDB lineage: Bacteria > Bacteroidota > Bacteroidia > Flavobacteriales > Flavobacteriaceae > CAYZKX01. The sequence goes on along the minus strand of CAYZKX010000139.1, from coordinate 3,392 downwards.
CGATACTCCAGCACCTTATTCTCCTGTTCTTCTTGCAGAGTGGTTGCCCAATCATGAGGATGTAATTAAGGCCGTTAAGAAGGTTATGTATAAATAAATTATTGATTTTCACGTTATATAAACTTCATTGGCATGGTGTTGATGAAGTTTTTTTGTAAGTATGAGATATACAATACTTTGGTTATTCTTTTTTGTTCTACCGTTTACCCTTGAATCGCAATCCAAGGTAGGCGGTCACATTTTTGATACCTATAATGAACCTGTACCTTATGCTAATGTGATCTTCAAAAACTCATCAGAAGGGACAATTACTAATGAAAATGGCAGGTTTTATTTGGAGTCGACCGAAACATGGGACACCTTAGTCGTTTCTTTCTTAGGATACAAAACCATTGAATTCGCGCTTGACAAAAAAGTCAATTTGAATCTAAAATTCACACTTGAAGAAGAAGCTTCCTCTTTACAGCAAGTGGTTATTGTAAGAGGTAAGCAATCAAAAAAGGCTGAGGAAAATCCAGCTATTGCCATTCTTGAAAAAGTTTGGAGGAATAGAAGAAAAAATGGACTTAAGCAGTTTAAACAATACGAGTACGACAAGTATGAAAAGATTGAATTTGCCTTAAATACCATAGACAGCGCACTTATCAAGAGCAAATTCTTTAAAGGCATGGAGTTTATTTTTGAACAGGTGGATACCTCAAGAATTACAGGTAAAACCTATTTGCCAATGTTTATTAATGAGGCAGTTTCTAAGGTCTATGGAGATAATGAAATAAAGAAAGAAAAAGAAATCTTAAGAGGGAATAAAAATTCCGGTTTTAGTGATAATCAGTCCATAATTGCATTTGTAGATGACTTATATACAGACTTCAATGTTTACGATAATAATCTAAAATTTTTTGACAAAAGTTTTGTGAGTCCATTGTCAACAAATGGCCCTAACTCATATAATTATGTGCTAGTAGATAGCGCATTTATTGCAGATAAATGGTGTTACAATATTGTTTATTATCCAAGACGAAAAAATGAATTGACTTTCAAAGGTGATTTTTGGGTTAATGACACAACATATGCAGTAAAAGACATCAATCTTCAGGCATCTAAAAGTGCTAATATCAATTGGGTAAAGGAAATATATATTGAACAGGAATTTGATGTTTTAAATGATTCTCTCTTCTTAATTACACGAGATTATATCTTGACCGATTTTGCATTAAGTAAAAAAGAGAAATCGCGAGGTGTATATGGTAGACGAACTACATTATTTGATCAATATTTATTTGATCAACAAAAAGAAGAAGAATTTTATGATAAAGAAGTTTTTAATTATGACGAGGACGTTTATGCACGAGAAGATGCCTTCTGGGAAGAAAATAGATTAGAGAAATTAAGTAACGATGAAAAAGGCATTTATAAAATGCTAGATACACTCACTACGGTAAAGAAGTTTAAACAAATATATAGTGTGGCGAGTATTTTGTCATCGGGTTATATTGAATTCCCAAGGTATAATTTTGATTATGGTCCTATTTTTAGCACATTCGGTTATAATGAAGTTGAGGGTATACGTGTTAGAACAGGTGGGCGTACCTATTTTGGAAGAAATGATCTATGGCGTGTTGAAGGATTTGTGGCTTATGGGTTTAAAGACCAGAAAGTGAAATACGGTTTGTCAGGGAAATGGCTGGTTGACAAAAAAAACCGAATCATACTGTCAGGGGGAAACCGAAAAGATGTTGAACAAATAGGTGCTAGTCTTACTACTTCAACAGATGTCCTAGGAAGAAACTTAGCATCATCTGCTATATTTACTACAAGCCCCAATGACCGATTAACCAGTATTAATTTATCTACTTTAGCTATTGAAGCTGAGCCATGGAAGAACGTGATTTTTAGATTGGGAGGCGATTACCGTACATTAGAGTCGGCTTCAGAGACCTTTAGTCTTGATTATTTTGATCCCGAAACCGGTGAGGTAGAATCGGAAGTCAAACAGTTTGAAGGAACGTTGTCATTGTTCTATTTTCCAGGACGCGAAACCACAGGGTATGGTGTGGAAAGGCGTGATAAAAATAATGATTATGCACGTTTTTTTGCTCGTTTAAGCCTCGGCGAAAAGGATATTTTCAATAGCGATTTTGACTACACCAAAATTCAATTCTCATATACTCAACCATGGCAAATAGGTGGATTAGGACGATTATTTTCCACCATAGAAGTTGGAAAAACTTATGGCGAAGTACCATTGGGTTTATTGAGTATAGTGCCCGGAAACCAGACTTATTTCTCAATTTATAACACCTTCTCACAATTGGATTTCTATGAATTTGTCACTGACACCTACACTTCTGTATTTTTGCAGCATAACTTTAATGGGCGTTTATTCTCCCGAATTCCATTTTTGCGAAAACTAAATCTAAGAGAGTTTGTAAGCGTTCGTGGTGTATGGGGTGAAATTTCAGATGAGAATATTGCTTTGAACGCTTCAGATTTGGTATATCAGGCTCCAGATGAACAAATCTATTGGGAATACAGCTTTGGGATAGGAAACATATTTAAGGTGCTGAGAATTGATTTCAATTTTAGAGGTAACTACTTAGATAATCCTGATGCCAGAGATTTTGGAATAACAGGAACCTTTGGTTTTCATTTTTAATACTATTCTTTCTTTCAACAGTAATAAAAGGAGTTTCTCTTTTTTTGTCAACTTAATTTACTATTTTTGCCGCGTCAAAAATTATACATAAAATAAACAACTAATCACATGGATACATTAGTACAATTCTTACCTGCATTTGGTGTTTTGGCCTTGATTTTCGTTTTCGTAAAAAACACATGGGTTTCAAAACAAGAAGTAGGTGATGACAACATGGCTAGAATTGCCAAAAATATTGCCGATGGTGCAATGTCATTTCTAAAGGCTGAATATAAGATCTTATCAGTTTTTGTAATAGCTGTAGCAGCTTTATTAGTTTTTAAGGGACAATCGGAAGCCGATTCCAATTGGATGGTTGCCGTCTCATTTGTTGTAGGTGCAATTTGTTCGGCGCTTGCTGGATTTATTGGAATGAAAGTAGCTACAAAAGCAAATGTCAGAACAACCAATGCAGCTAGACAATCATTAGGGAAAGCTCTTGAAGTAGCATTTGCAGGTGGTTCAGTAATGGGTCTTGGAGTTGTAGGTTTAGGTGTTTTAGGACTAAGTGGATTATTCGCGTTTTACAATACGCAGGGATGGGGTATCAATGAAGTACTTAACGTACTTTCCGGTTTTTCACTTGGTGCATCATCTATTGCATTATTTGCACGTGTTGGTGGTGGTATTTATACTAAAGCTGCCGATGTAGGTGCTGACCTTGTAGGTAAGGTTGTGGCAGGTATTCCTGAAGACC
>CAYZKX010000138.1:0-6736 GCA_964479055.1 uncultured Flavobacteriaceae bacterium | reverse complement strand
CTTTTAATTCGAACTCTACATTATCGCCTTCTTTAATTTCATCTATCAGCCCTGTGTAGTGTACAAAATGTTCGTTGTTGGAACCTTCTTCAGTAATGAATCCGTATCCCTTCTGTTCGTTAAAGAACTTAACTGTTCCAGTACTCATGTTAATTGTTTAAATATTAATAAAGTTTAAAGGTACGGTTTATAATGATAGTAAATGGATATTTAAGTTATTATTATGAGAAATTATCTTAAAATGAGTTTATTAACCAATTCTTTGCCTACAGCTTCGTTAATCATGGCAATAATTTTTTCTTTACCATAACTCAATTCTTCACGTAAAACGGAAGAGCTTAATTCCACATGCAAAACATCCTGCTTTAAAATCACTTTCGTGGTATAACTGTTAACGCCATTACCCATAATGTCTTTCCAGATGTCTTTTACCGAGATCTTATCTAAGCCACCTTGTAGTTTATTCGTTTCAACAAACTCCTTCAAGGCGTCACTCATGTTGATATGTTCTCCATGACGTTTACTCATCGTCCAAATTGATTTGCTGATAAGGTTTATAGGTATAAATTAGGCCTTCTTCATTGGTGATGACTAATTCAGTTGTTGTGGCACGAACTATAGTTTCCATATATGAATTACCGTTGTCGTTGTAATACACATTGAGGTTGCCGTTTTCTGGTTTTACTTCTAATGTCATGCTATGTTGGGTTACTATGAGTTTGCCGTCGAGATTGGGCATGACCTTTTTTCTAAATCCAGAAAGGTCTTCATTTACTTGCCAATAATCGATAATAGGGCTATAACTATATTCCATGACCACTTCATTGTCTTTTTTAACATTGGTGATTTCCCAATATCCACTAATAAAAGGAATCATTTCATTTGGCTTAGATGTGCAGCCAATTAGTAAGAGTATTATTGCAATAGCTATAGATCTTTGCATGAATTAAAAAGTGTTTAAAGCGAACATTTTATAAGATTGATGCACTTGCTTAATAACCGATTCCGTGCGTTCGGCATGCGTGTCACTTATAAATAATTGTCCAAAATTCTCGGTATCTACTAAGGTAATAATTTGGGTTACACGTTGCGCATCTAATTTGTCAAAAATATCATCGAGAAGTAAAATTGGATTAAATCCTGATAACTGTTTTATAAAATCAAATTGCGCTAATTTAAGTGCAATAAGAAATGATTTTTGCTGTCCTTGACTCCCAAATTTTTTAATGTTAAAACCTTCAATTTCAAAGGATAAGTCATCTTTATGTATACCAACACTTGAATATTGTAAGATGCGATCTCTTTGAAGATTGTCATTGAGTGACTTGGCGAAATCTACATTTAACAATTGACTTTTATACTGTAGATCTACAACTTCATTTTTTCCACTAATAACGTCATATCTTTTTTTGAAAATTGGAATGAAAGTCTCCAAGAATTCTTTTCTTTTTTCAAAAATCGGCTTCCCATATTTAATCATCTGAGTATCGAAAGCATCAAGGGAATCCTGATCGAATGTGTTATTGGCAGCAAAAAATTTCAACAGCGAATTACGCTGAGATATGATTTTGTTGTAGTTTATTAAATTATTGAGATAAGTCTTATCATTCAATGATATAACACTATCAAGAAATTTACGTCGTGTTTCACTTCCTTCGATGATAAGATCTCGGTCTGCTGGTGAAATGATGACTAAAGGCAGTAAACCAATATGATCACTAAAGCGGTCGTAATCCTTGCCATTGCGTTTAATATGTTTTTTTTGACCACGTTTTAATGATATTACAATTTTCTCATCGCGTTGATCTTTTTCATATAGTCCGTCGATCACAAAAAAGTCGGCATGGTGATTTATGTTTTGTGAAGAAATAGGATTAAAATAGCTTTTACCGTAGGACAAATGATAAATAGCATCCAACACATTGGTCTTACCAATACCATTGCGGCCTACAAAGCAATTGATCTTATGATCAAACTCGAACGACTGACTTTCAAAATTTTTATAGTTGAGTAATGATAACGATTTTAGAATCATAAATTGAAAGTCTGTTAACGGAAATAAAGATGGCTAAAGTGCGCTAAAAGTGCTGCAAATTATTGAAAAATAACAAATAATTTACCTTTTTATTATCAATAAAAATTTTATTTTTGCGGCGCAATAATAATATATATATGGCAACGTACAAGAAAAGAGGAAATAAACCAAAATCTAAAGTTGATAAACGTGATTTGTTGGAAAAGCAATCAACTACTGCTGAAGTATTTAGTACTTTAGATCAGGGTGCTTCAAAGACCGAAGAATGGGTTGCTAAAAACCAGAAATATATCTTTATAGTAATTGCTATTGTTGCAGTTGTGGTATTAGGATCGTTAGGGTATAGTAAATACATTCAAGAACCTAAGGAGATTGAAGCCAAAAACAATATGTATCAGGCACAGGTGTATTTTGATGAAGCCGTAAATGGCGTTGAAAAAGACTCCCTGTATAATATGGCGTTAACTGGCGGCGAAGGTCAATTTGGTATGCTTGATATTATCGAGAATCACAGTGGAACAGATGCGGCTAATCTTGCCAATTATTATGCTGGTATGGCTTATTTAAAACTAAGTGATTACCAAAACGCTGTTGAGCATTTAGATGCATTTAAGAGTGATGATGAAATGTTAGGTCCCTTGGCAAAAGGTGGTATTGGAGATGCATTTGTGCAATTGGAGCAATTCGAAGATGCCTTTGATTATTATCAACAAGCAGCCAACATAAAAACAAATGACTTTACTACACCTATGTTCTTGTTCAAAGCTGCAACTGTAGCGATGAAACTCTTAAAATATAATGATGCACTAGGGTTGTATACAAGAATTAAGGAAGATTTCGCTTCTAGTAATGAAGCTACTAATATTGATGTCTATATAGGTCGCGCAGAAGCATTGGCAAAATAAAAAATGGCCACAGCAAATAAAAACTTATCAGATTACGATAAAACGACAATCCCAAACGCGAGTTCCTTTCGGTTTGGGATTGTTGTTTCTGAATGGAATGACACCATTACTGAAGCCTTATATTTAGGGGCTTATGACACTTTAGTAGACTGTGGTGTTAATAAGGAGCACATTATACGTTGGAATGTACCAGGAAGTTTTGAGTTGATCCATGGATGCAAGAAAATGCAACAACAAAATGTCGATGCCGTAATTGCTATTGGTAGTGTCATTCAAGGTGAAACCAAGCATTTCGACTTTGTATGTCAAGGCGTTGCCCAAGGGATTAAAGACCTCAATGTTATCCATGATATTCCTGTTATTTTTTGTGTTTTAACCGATAACAACATGCAACAAGCCATAGAGCGTTCAGGGGGGAAGCATGGCAATAAAGGCACCGAAGCAGCAATTGCCGCCATTAAGATGGCAGCTTTGGGTTGAGACACTTCTAAACGGTATTGTTAACAATTTTTAAGTTACCTAATTCGGCATTGTTTTTGATTTTAAGTATTTTTGAATAAATACCATGGCTATGAAATTTACAATAATTAAAAAGCTAAAAAAAAACAATAGATTCAATTATACACCCAGATATTATAAAGGCAAAGATGGCGTTGATGAAAAAAAGTATGCTACCAAAATAGATGCTTACGCAGGAGCATACAATAAAAATGACTTTGGAAATAATTGGAGAGATGCACGCATCTCTCAACGCAATAGAGGGAATTATGAGATTAATAAAACAATAATAATAATAGCCCTTATTTTGACTCTTATTTTTTTATTCATCATAGACTTTGATTTATCTATCTTCTTTTCATAAACTGAATGGCAGATATCATACAACTATTACCAGATCATGTTGCTAATCAAATTGCAGCTGGTGAGGTCGTTCAACGACCAGCTTCGGTAGTTAAAGAATTATTGGAGAACGCCATTGATGCCAATGCCAAATCGGTTAAACTTGTCATTAAGGATGCAGGTAAAACATTGGTGCAAGTTATTGACGATGGCAAAGGAATGAGTGTTACCGATGCACGCTTGAGTATAGAACGTCACGCCACCTCAAAAATTCGCACAGCAGACGATCTTTTTAATATACATACCAAAGGATTTAGGGGAGAAGCATTAGCAAGTCTAGCTGCTGTAGCTCATGTAGAACTCAAAACCAAAACAGAGGATGATGAATTGGGTACTGAATTGAAAATTGAAGGCAGCAAAGTAATGTCTCAAGAAGTGGTGGCTGCTGTAAAAGGAACTACCGTATCAGTCAAGAACCTATTTTTTAATGTGCCTGCTAGACGAAATTTTTTGAAATCGAATAATGTAGAATTACGTCATATCATAGATGAATTCCATCGTGTGGCCTTAACACATCCTAGCATCAATTTCATAATGTTTCACAATGGTAGCGAATTATTCAATTTACCAGAAAGCAATGTCAGGCAGCGCATTGTGAACGTATTTGGGCCTAAGACCAATGAAAAACTTGTTCCTGTCGATGAAACTACAGAGGTTGTAAAAATATCAGGTTTTGTGGGCAAACCAGAATTCGCCAAAAAAACTAGAGGAGAACAGTTCTTTTTTGTGAATGACCGTTTTATTAAAAGCTCTTATTTAAATCATGCTGTGAATGCTGCCTTTGAAGGCTTGCTTCGAGACGGTACACATGCCAGTTACTTCCTGTACTTGGAAGTTGATCCGGCTACTATAGATATCAATATTCATCCTACAAAGACAGAAATTAAGTTCGAAGATGAACATACACTTTATGCCATATTGCGATCAGCGATAAAACATAGTTTAGGACAATTTAATATCGCTCCTGTTTTAGATTTTGATAGGGATAGCAGCATGGACACACCGTATCAGTATAAAAATAAACAAGCAACAGTACCTCACATAGAAGTAGATCGTGGTTATAATCCATTTCAACAAGAAGGCAAAGACAATATCACAAAGCCTAGAATACATAAAGAATCGGCTGCCAGTTGGGAAGGTCTATATGTTGGTCTAGAATCCAAACAAAATTCACCTTCAACCAATTTTGATGATATAAAATTTGAGACAGATGAGATGACCTCAAGCATGTTTGATGACGACAGTACTAAAGAACCGGCAAAAACCTTTCAAATTCATAACAAGTATGTAGTAAATGGGATTAAATCAGGAATGCTTATTATAGACCAACATCGTGCTCATACACGTATATTGTATGAGATGTTTTTACAAAGTATCACGGTTTCTGAAGGTGCAAGTCAACAGTTGCTGTTCCCTTTAACCTTACAATTTTCAACCATTGAGGTTGCCATTTTAAAAGGTATGGCAGACCAATTGGAAAGTGCGGGTTTCGAATTTGATACGCTTGACCATGATGATGTTGCCCTAAAAGCAATTCCTGTAAGTGTTACTGATGCTAATGCTTCTATAGTTTTAGAGCAACTCATTAACGATGTTGAGAATCAAGTTCCTGATTCTCATTTTAGCCAGAGTGATCTTATTGCTAAATCACTGGCCAAAAGTTTGGCCATTAAAACAGGGCAAAAATTATCGATTGAAGAACAGGAGCATTTGGTCAATAGCTTATTTGCCTGTAAAGAGCCTGCTATCACACCCGATAATAAACCAATTTTTGTAACGATTGAAACTCAAGATTTAGAGCGCAAATTTATTTAGTATTATGATTAGACTTACAGAAACGGTTAAACACCTACTTATAATTAATGTCCTTATGTTTATTGGTACAATGGCTATTGGTAATGGCGAATTGTTTTACCATTATTTTGCGCTTTATTTTCCTCAAAACAATGCATTTCAACCTTGGCAAATCATCACTCATATGTTCATGCATGGAGGCCCTGGACATATCTTTTTTAACATGTTTGCTTTATGGATGTTCGGTACTGCTGTTGAACAAGTATTTGGAAGAAAGAAATTTATTTTTTTCTACATCTCATCAGGTTTAGGGGCCGCTTTGTTACAATTGGGTTATTTGTATTTTCAGTATTATTCGGGGCTAGACTTGTTAGTCTCTGCTGGATTTGATAAAGCAGAAATAGTTCAGGTTCTAAGCTCAGAGTTTAACAGGTATGATGGTCGTTGGGAAAGTGTCTTAAACCCTGATCAAATTCGTAATTTTGTAGGTTCTTTCAATACTGTAATGGTTGGTGCTTCAGGAGCGATTATGGGCGTATTGGTCGCTTTCGGGATGTTATTTCCTGAAAGTAAACTTATGCTTATTTTCTTACCAATACCTATAAAAGCTAAGTACTTTATTCCAGGAATTATTGCCTTGGATCTTTTTTCGGCAGTAACCGGCGTGTCTATTTTTAGTCCGAGTAACACAGCTTATGTCGCTCATATTGGTGGCGCATTAACCGGATTTTTGATGATGTATTTCTGGAAGAAAAATCAGTTTGATAAATACCGTTGGCATTAATGACTTCTCTTACTCAGGACATACAGGATAAGCTTAAACGTCTTAGCGCCTTTGAAAAGATCATCATTCTTAATTTTTGTATTTACATTCTGGGTTGGTTTATCTGGAAATTAACTGATGTCTCAAGGGATAATAGTTTGAATTGGCTAGCATTACCTAAAGAACTAAGTGAGTTCATTGTAATGCCTTGGACCATTTTCACCTATGGCTTTGTGCATATTGATCTATGGCATATTGTTTTCAATATGCTGGTGCTCTATTTTGTTGGTCGGTCGTTTTCTAATCTTTTCAACACCAAACTTTCACTCAATATTTATT
>CAYZKX010000137.1:0-6740 GCA_964479055.1 uncultured Flavobacteriaceae bacterium | reverse complement strand
CTCCTTTTTTCTTTAACAACAACCGCCACCATCATAGTGAAAAGTAGACGCGCTTATGTAAATGTCGTTTCTTTCAAGAGCACTCAACGCAGTAGCTGTTTTATCGCAAATAGCCAAGGGTTGATTTTTCAACAATATATGGCCATTACCATCATCAACGTATTCATCATCTCCAAAATATATAGCTGCTTTTCCAGTAAATACACATGGACCGTCACTTGGCATTGGATCTTTGATAGCTGCTATCTCAATCGATTCGATATAAATTAACTCGTCAGTATCATAGTGCTTAGGATCCAGAATGCGATAAGGTTTGCGTGCACGTATTTCAATGGTGCCAAAACCAGCATCGGTTAGCATTTTTACATAGTCCTTAATAGGTAAACTTCCACTTAGACAAAGGGCTCGCAGCCTGTCATCATTTCTCAGGTTTTCATTCATGTCCTGCTCACATGTTGGATCGCTCATAACCAGCCTTCCATGTGGTTTTAAAACGCGATACATCTCGGCTATAGCTTTTTTAAGATCATCTTCCTTGAAAATATTAAACAGACAATTTTGTGCCGCTACATCTATACTGTTATCTTCAACAGGTAAGTTAAGTGCGTCTCCCTTGCGCAAGTCTACAAATTCACTATTAAACCAATCGTTCTCTTTTTCAGCTTGTTTAAAATTCATTCTTGAAGCCTCAAGCATTTCATCAACGACATCAATACCTATTACGCCTCCAATTTGACGTGAGAAATAGGAAAATTGAAGCAACTCCATACCACCGCCAACACCTACATATAGTACTTTAGGACTATTGACAAGATCTCTTGCATGAACCGTAGTGCCACAGCCATAGTTCATTTGCTGCATGATGTTAGGTATTTTTAAACCAGGTAATTCCCAAATAGGATTTGTGGTACAGCAAAGTCCCACATCTGGTGTAAGTGCAGCTTCTTTATATACATTATGTGTGGTATCTAAATAACTCATAGTTTAATAGTATTAATTAATTCTTTAAAAAGAATAATCATCTCAGGCTCTGCTTTAGCGGCCATGGCCATGATATCTTGTATGTTTACAGGTTCTAAGTTATCTGGGTCGCATTCATCGGTCAAAACTGACACAGCCGCTACTTTTATCTTTAAATGATTGGCAACAATAACTTCAGGTACCGTACTCATCCCTACGGCGTCAGCACCAATTATGGACAACATTTTGTATTCGGCTCGTGTTTCAAGTTGCGGACCTACCACGCTAGCATATACTCCTTCATGCAAAGTGATATTATGCTTTTTGGCAATGGATTTAAAGGTTTCATTAATTGTTTTGTCATAAGGAGCACTCATGTCAACAAAGCGTTCACCTAGGGCTTCAACACCTTTAAATGCTAAGGGTGAACTACCTTGAAGATTGATGTGATCATCTATAAGCATTAACTCTCCTTTATTAAAATTGAGATTTATGGCGCCCGAGGCATTAGATACCAATAGTAATTTAACACCTAATTGTTGCATAATTCGAACAGGGTAGGTCACATCTTGTAATGAGTAACCTTCATAAACATGAAAGCGACCCTGCATAACCATAACGCGCTTGCCTTCTAAATATCCATATATGAGTTTTCCTTTATGAAATTCTACTGTTGCGGTAGGGAAATTGGGAATGTGATTATAGCTAACTTCGCTTTTTATTTCGATTTCGTCAACGAGTTGACCTAATCCTGTTCCAAGAATGATTCCAACTTCAGGTTGATCAAATCCTTTTTCGATGAGGTATTCTGTGGTTGCTTTGATAAAGTTTATCATTCAATCAGCTTTAATAAATTAGGGTGTGATTTGAGATCATCAAAGGTATCAATATCATTTAAGGTATCAATTAAAGTAACTTCAATTTTTTCTTGACTTAAATCCTCAAGAGTGTCTTTCAATAGGTGATTTTGACTCCACGGTTTATTGGTGAATATCGCGTTGATCATTTGCGATAGACCAATGAGATAATAACCACCATCCTCTGATGGGCCAAATACAACATTAGTACCTGAGAGTGATTCAAATCCTTTGTGTATTATATCTGCCGAAATTTCGGGGAGATCGGATCCAATCAAAACAATGTTTTTATAGCCTAGTTCAAACCCATTTCTAAAGGCATTGAACATGCGTTCTCCAAGATCTTCACCTTTTTGTACAAAAGTAGCATTGGCACTCCAATTGTGCTGCTCTAATGTGTCGGAAAAATAAATGTGAACATTTGACGACACCTCATTTACAGCATTTTGAGTTAACGTTAATAATTGTTTATAAATTATAAGGGCATTGCTTTCTCCTATTGTCTTAGATAAACGTGTTTTGACCTTGCCTTGAACAGCGTTTTTTACGAAGACAATGAGGAGATTAGATTTCATATAATTATGCGAGACTACCTTGACAACTGCTTCCCGCTCCGGCCGTACAGCCATAGCAATGTTGTGAGATCACAATGTTTCGTCCTTCAAGTAGCTCTTCGTTGAAATCTGAAATATGCTTTATTTTACTATTAACCGGTAATTTTAGCATTTGATTAAAATCGCAATCGTATAAATATCCATCCCAACTTACTGAAATGGTATTGGTACACATTACATTTTCAACAGCCATTGGGTTATAGGCTTCAACTAATTGGTGCATGTAGTCTTCATAGTTTTCAGAGGCTATTAAGTAATCCAAATACCTTGAAATAGGTAAATTTGTAATGGCAAAAAGATTGTGGAAATGTATGTCAAAATCTTCGAGCAAGGCTTTTTTGAATTCTTTTTCCATTGAAACTTGATCGCCAGGTAAAAAAGCACCTGAAGGGTTATAGACTAAATCAAGCTTTAATTCACTATCAGGCATGCCATAGCCTACTGCATTGAGGGCCTTCAAGGCTGTTATTGATTTGTCAAAAACTCCATCACCACGTTGTTTATCTGTTTTACCACGTGTCCAATGTGGCATTGATGAGACTACATGTATGTTGTATTTTTTAAAAAATTCTGGCAGATCATGATATTTTTTGTTCGCCCGAATGATTGTAAGATTTGACCGCACAATAAAATCTTGAATACCAAGATCATATGCTTGTTCAACAAACCATCTAAAATCAGGGTTCATTTCGGGAGCTCCTCCTGTAAGATCTAAGGTGTGAGCCCCTGTGTTTTTAATTACATCCAAACATTGCTTCATGGTGGCTCGGGTCATGATCTCTTTGCGGTCTGGACCAGCATCTACATGACAATGCTCACAAACCTGATTACACATATAACCTAAATTAATTTGTAAAATTTCAAGCGTTCGTGCCTTTAATGGGAACTGATTGGTTTCAGCTATTTTTTCCTTGAACGTCGGTAATTCACCATCGGCAAAAATGCCGTTAGATAAAATATCTAATTGCCTTTGAGCATTTGCCAATTCACTCTCTCTTTTTTTTAACGACTTTATGGCCATTTACATTTCTAATTTGTTAACCTTATTCATCATTTGAACGGCATGCACCAATGAAGCACCACTTTCAATTGCTGCACCTGCATGTACCGCTTCCATCATTTCTTCTTTAGTGATACCACGTTGTAATCCATCCTTAGTATAGGCATCAATGCAATATGGACATTTAACTACATGCGAGACTGCCAGTGCGATCAGCGATTTTTCTCGCGCCGATAATGCACCTTCTTCGAAAACAGAATTATAATAGTCAAAAAACTTGCTACCAAGTTCTTCACTCCATTCTGTGATCTTCCCAAATTTTCTAAGATCGGCCGGATCATAATATGTTTTAGACATCTATTATATGATTTAGTGATTTATTAGTACGTAAAATAGCTAAAAGTTTACGCTGAGAGGATAAAAATACATTAATTTAAATCGAACCACTTCAAATAACACAAAGTATTGATTCAACCTTTCAAAAATGCATTGAAATTACCTTCAACTAAGCGCGGTTCGGCAGGAAGATGTTCTTTTTTTTGAATATCAAAGTCTTCCCAAACTACCTCAACACCTAATTGCTCACTCATATGATGCGAATCGTAACGGGAGGTCAGAAGGGCGTAAACATAGTTCTTTAATGGTGTGTCTCTGTAAAATTTTAATACTGTTCCTATGATATAAAAGAAATTTTCATTGCAGTCGGCCGTTATACTATGACAATAAAAAACAGGGGTATCTTGATGTCTGTAATTCACTAAATGCTCTGGTTGCAAATCAAATTCTTGAATGGCTCTACTTCTTATATCATGATAAGTAGTTAAACTAAGTGGAAAGTAGACACAATGACCAGAGTAATAACCTGACTGATCCAAAATAATAATATTGAGTTCTGGTAAAAGCTTAGCTGCTTCCATCATAAGCTTAATATTAGTGCTTTTTAAAGGGTTATGTTGTAATGCGGTGAATCGGATTATGTTTTCAAAATCGCTTTCATATTGTATTGGCCTTATTCGTGGTGTTGATACATCAATCTTGGATTTTATCCATTCCGCATTTGGTAATTGACTGGAGATGCTGGATAATGAATACTTTCTGAGATCGAAATCATAAAATATTGGAATTTGTGTTGGAGTGTTTAAATTTCTAATAACCTGGTAAGGGATGAAGGTCACATTGGCCATCACTTCTTCCTTTTCTGGATTGAGTAAAGTCTCATTCTTCTCCCAGCGAATTATAGTCCGGATATCCACATCGAATTCAGAGGCCAAATCACTCTGTGAGATACTGTGATATCTTCGATAGTCCTTTAATAGATCTCCAATATTGAGATATTTCTTCATACCTTTTTTCTAAGGCTCTAAATTTAAGATTATTTTAATAATAATGACAGCTAATGTCATATAGATCATGGGTTTATCAGTATAAATTTGTAGTGTTATTCAGTAAACGTTTATCGAGATTGAATGATTGATTAATAGTTTGATTTTTTTGATTGATTTAAAAAAGGGCATCTTTATAAAGATGCCCTTTTTTAGTAACAATAAAAATGATTGGTTTGGAGATTTGAGTGTTGAAAAAAAGGAGGAGTTAACTGCTATTAATCATTTCAAACTGAATTTCAATATACTATGAAAGTCCAAAAAAACTCCCCCTTTTATAGTTTAGCAATTATTAGGGATTATTAATTGCGGTCGCAAAAGTATGATGTTCATTATCAGAGCAATATGACATGAGCTGTCATCTAATTTTGGAAATGAAGGATTTATGAAATTTTTAACAGCAAAGGTCAAGAACCAAAGCGGAATTTGCACATTAGGAAGAGCTAATCAATGCGTTTTAACGCATTAGTATTTTCAATTTTAATTTTTTTACCTGAAGTGGATATAACACCGTCTTTCTTAAATTGTGAGAGCAACCGAATGGCTGATTCCGTGGCAGTCCCAACAATATTGGCATAATCTTCCCGCGAAAGGATCACATTGAGCATGCCTTGATCATCTGTGCCGAAATTATCCTGAAGATATAGTAATACTTCAGCCATGCGTTTTTTAACCGATTTTTGGGACATGTCAATAACAACATTGTCTGATTTTTTAAGGTCTTGGGCCATGTTCTTTAAAACGGCCATTGAAAAGTTATTGTTCTTTTGAAGATCGGCAATAATTTCACTTTTCGGAATAAAACAAACTTCCATGTCACTTAGTGCTACGGCACTTAAGTTTGCCGACTCATTGCCGACAAGGGATCGCTGTCCCATGAGATCACCTTTAGATATCAACTTGACAATTTGATCTCTACCATTCTCACTTAACTTAGAAAGTTTACAAACACCATCCTTAACACAAAATACACCATTAATAGTTTCACCTTCATTAAAAATAGTTTCACCTTTTTTTACTATTCTACTGGTCTTGCATGAAGAGATTCTCATCAATTCATCTTTAGTAAGGGCTTTTAATGAATTAAACTGTTTAATAATGCATTGTTCGCATTTGCTCATAAGTGCAGGATTTAAATCAAAAGTACAAAAACATGACAAATATCATATATTTAAAATATCGTAAATTAAACCTTTGCAACAGGTAAAAATTGAGCAAATAATTATGGAGCGTACTAATTGCTTCCATTGTGGTGATCCTTGTAATTCATCGTCTGTACAATTTGATGAAAAGTCGTTTTGTTGCAACGGCTGTAAAACTGTATATGAGATTTTTGCAGAAAACGATCTTACTTGTTACTATGATCTTCAAAATTCTCCCGGAGCCATTCCAAATGAAATTAAAGGTAAGTATGACTTTCTGTCTAATGATAAGATAATTGAAACTCTTACTGAATTCAACGATGGTCAAGTTCAAATTGCAAGCTTGTATATTCCACATATTCATTGCAGTTCCTGTATCTGGATTCTGGAAAATCTGAATAAGCTCAATGACCAAATAACTTCATCTCAGGTCAATTTTGGAAAAAAAACTGTGAGGATCATTTATAATACAAACTCCTTTTCATTAAAGGATCTTGTGGTGTTGCTTAGTTCAATAGGTTATGAACCTTATATATCACTTGAAGATTTTGGTAAGGTTAATCAGCAAGTTAATAGAGCACTCATTTATAAATTGGGTATTGCGGGATTTGCTTTTGGCAATGTCATGTTCCTGTCGTTTCCAGAATACTTTGAAGTTGGAGAATTCTGGTTAGAACAATACAAGCATTTATTCAGGTGGTTGATGTTTGCGTTTTCTGTTCCGGTAGTTTTTTATGCCGCTCAAGACTATTTTATCTCGGCCTTTAAAGGGTTGCGTTCACGAT
>CAYZKX010000136.1:0-6763 GCA_964479055.1 uncultured Flavobacteriaceae bacterium | reverse complement strand
CTTGTCTAATAATTACTATGAAAAAGATCTAAAGAGTGAATTCTTAAATGCCTACAAATTGTGTGACACTTTAAATGAACCAATTCGATTAATGTTCATATGCAATAATATCTCTGAATTCTATTTAAGTAATCGTGATAAAGACTCGTCTTTTTATTTTGCTAATAAGGCTTATAACTTAGGCAAAGAAACCCAATCTTTTGAGGATGTTTTAGTATCACTTAAGTTAATGTCAGAGATAAAAGAAGGTGACGAGGCCAAGCAGTATTTAAATGAACATATACAATTAAGTGATAGTTTGTTAAATGTTGAACGTGCAGCTCGAAATAAATTTGCACGAATAGAATTTGAAACCGATCAAATACGAGCCGAAAAAGACAAAGCTACACGTGAACGTCTTATATTCATGATCTCTTCCATTGCATTGCTGGTGACTTTGTTCATGCTTTACATTATCATTACTCAACGTATTAAAAATAAAGAACTGGCTTTTTCGCAGCAGCAACAGGAAGCTAATGAAGAGATCTACAATTTGATGTTGGCGCAACAAGACAAGATTGACGAAGGACGTACACAAGAAAAAAAACGTATTTCTGAGGAACTGCACGATGGGATTCTAGGACGACTTTTTGGAACACGATTGAGTCTTGATAGCTTAAATCTTCAAAACACGGATGAAGCTGTAAAAACAAGAGGACAATATATTGATGAGCTAAAATCTATAGAGCAGGAAATACGTAAGATATCTCATGATTTGAACACGGATTTCGTGTCCGGGCGCAGTTTTTCGGATATCATTGAGACGCTTATTGAAACGCAAACACAGGCCTATCAACTCACTTATGATTATCATGAAGATGATAAGATTGATTGGGATGCGCTTCCTAATAAAAGTAAAATTCACGTTTACAGAATGTTACAGGAAACCATGCAGAACACCTATAAGCATGCACAGGCTAAACATCTAAAAATTAGTTTCGAATTAAAAAATAACGTAATTTTATTAACGGTTACCGATGATGGAAAAGGCTTTAATTTAAACAAAGCAAGAAAGGGAATTGGACTCAAAAACTTTGAATCACGAGCCAAAGAAATACAAGGTAAAGTCAATATCATCTCCCAACCTGGTTCTGGTACTGAAGTCCAAATTGAAATCCCGGTTCAATAGATGGAAGAGCATTATAAAATATTAATGGTAGACGATCATCCTATGATCATAGAAGGCTATCAAAATACACTTTTAGCAACTAAAAAGGAGCATCAACACCTTACAATTGATATTGCTAACACTTGCGATATGGCGAATCAGCTGATTAAGAAATCAGCCAATGAAGATCCTTATAATATTTGTTTTTTTGATATTAAGCTTCCCCCTTCCGAAGATGGATTAATTACTTCTGGTGAAGATCTAGCCAAAATAGCTCGAGTTTATTTGCCAAATGCCAAGGTTATAATACTTACCATGTTTAATGAGTCTTATAGAATTCATAACATTATCAAAGAAATTAGTCCTGAAGGATTATTGATAAAAAGTGACCTCACATCAAGTGAACTTGCTGAGGCTTTTCAAAAAATTCTAGTCAGCCCACCATATTATAGCAGCACTGTTAGTGGCTTCTTGAAAACAACGCAAACTACAGATATTTATTTGGATGATATCAACAGGAAAATGTTGCATTTGCTGTCCCAAGGGGTGAAAACAAAAAGTTTAAAGGAATACATCAATTTGTCAATGAGTGGTATAGAAAAACGTAAAAAACAACTTAAACTTTTATTTGATGTTGAAGACGGCAAGGACGAAACCTTGCTTAATAATGCTCGTGAAAAAGGATTTCTTTAATCCAATTGTTAAAATTTCAAATTTCTTTTTAAAGTACATTCGGCCGTAAATATTGTTGTTTCTATGAACTACGGTTTTTCCGCATAAAGTCTACGGTTTTTCCGTAAATATATTTCATAAAGGTTGGTTACATTTGAAGCAACATCAACAGAAAATTAATTAATCCCTCTAATTTATTTGTTGAATTAATAGCAATTAATTACAAAACCTTATAGCAAGTGCGCAAGCTAGTTATAAGGTTTTTTTATATGAAGTTATTTCCAAAAGTAAAGATGTCGTGAACAAAAAGTCCTAAATAGATGACTGCCACGATAAACTTGATAAAAGTTGAAGTTAAAAACCCTAAAAAAGAGCCAAATGCAGCTTTTATGGCTGTTTGAGAATCACTTTTGTTCAGTGTTTCCCCAATCAAAGCACCTATAAAAGGACCAATGATAATGCCAAAAGGGCCTAAAGAAATAAGACCTATTATTAATCCTAAAGTTGTTCCTATCATACCAGCTCGACTACCACCAAACCGTTTTGTACCTAGAGCCGGAATAACGTAATCCAGTAACCAAATTGCAATAGCAACGATCAAGGTGATGACTAAAAAGACCCAATTAAGAGGCACAGCATCTGTTAAATGTAAGATCAATAATCCAACCCAACTGGTTAATGGACCTGGAAGAATAGGTAAGAAGCTGCCTATAATACCCAACAGCATAAATATCCCTCCTAGGATGACTAAAAAAATATCCATTAGTGTAGTGTTCTAGTTATTGTAAGACGATGTTTTTGGGCAATTGTTACAGAAACGTTAAAATATACAGTTTCATTTAATTAAATAAAATTGTACTTTTCAATTTTACATGTCATGTCCATGAGATATTTCACTTTATGGCTTTTCTGTTGTTGCATGGTATCATGCAGTTACTTCGAAAATAAAAAAGTTGATGCCACTGATCTGGTTAATGAAGAGCTTAAAACCATTAATTGGAATGATGTCGACGATTATCCTATGTTTCCAAATTGTGATTCATCCAATTCCAAGACAGAAAGAAAAACATGTTTTGAACAGACCATTCAAAAAGCCGTTATACAGAAAATAAGTCGTCCAATTGTTGTTACTAAAGCAATGAACGACACCATTCTAATTGATTTTGAGATCTCCAATTCAGGAATTTTAGTAATACGTAATGTTCAAGTCAATACTGAGGTTAGTGAGCAAATTCCAATGTTAGATTCGCTACTGCGTTCTAGTTTGAGTGAACTCCCTCAAATCTCGCCGGCTTTGAAAAGAGGTCAACCTGTGAATACCAAGTTCACTTTACCTATTATTGTGTCGTCCAACTAAAAACGAATGGCCAACTTTCTCATGAGTCGCACCAACTCAATATAAAGCCATAAAATGGAAACTAGTAGTCCCCAAGTGGCAAACCATTCCATTTGTTTCGGCGCTTTATTCTTTTGTCGTTCTATGTAATCAAAATCCAATAGAAAAGTGAGTGAAGCCACTATCGCAGCGATACAATTAAATACAATGGCTAATGTTGAAGTACCCCATAAAAATGTACGTATTCCAAAGAACTCCAATAATAACGAAACAATATAGGCTAGAATAATACTGGTTGCCGCTGTAATAATTAATCTGCGTAAAGTTGTTGTCACTACAATTAATCGCAATTGATATAAAATTAATACCACAAAAAAAGTAACAATGGTTATTCCAATTGCTTGATAAGGTATTTCGGGATAATTAGACTTTATCCAGGCAGTAAAGGCTCCAAGAAAACATCCTTTTGCAATAGCATATAATGGTACAAGTATGAAAGCGAGGTGTTTATTGTATGAGATAATGACACTTAATATAATTGCAGCAATTAAGCCACCATAGCGATACCATGCGAGATCTTTTCCCAGCATATCCATTTTCCAAATTATGGCTGTTATAATGGCGATCAAAATGAGGCAGCCAACAGACTTGACCACAATTCCAGAAACAGACATCGACTTTGATTCTGAAAATTTCTGATTCCAAAAATAATCGTTAAAGGCTGGATTGGAAGTCTTAAATGATTTTAGAAGCATCTAAAGATTGAATTTGTAGCCTACTGCAATATGAGTAGAAAAATTACCTTCATTGTCTAAAGCTATTGCAAATAGCTCATCGTATAAAACTGTAATATACCCTTTATTGGATACTCTGATGTCTGCGCCAATACCAAAGATTATTGGTGCATCAAAATCATTGGATGATATTTTTACAAGTTCATCATCAATCATGACCTCATTTTCTATAAAGCCGTAAGTTGCCATAGTCACATTGGCATATAAATTAAATGCCTCAGACTTAACGAAACGAAAACGATAACCTAATCCAATTTGTGTATTAGAATATTCGAAATCACTGCTACTAAAAGTATGCTTTAAGTGGAAGAAAATAGAATGACGGGGAACGCTTTTTGTACCAAACACTTCAATTTCGGCACCAATTATTGGGTTAGATACATTATTGGGATTGATGACAAACGGACTATTACTAATGCCTCCAAAAGCCAGTAAATTAGCTCCAATAGTAGCCTTCTTATTTTCGGAAGTAAAATTCGAATCAACCTGTGAATTATAAGTATTCACAAACTTTGTCAAACTTGGTAGTGTTAGATTTACATCCGCCGTTGTTAAGTTACTGCCTTGAGTGAGATCATTTAATACTTGTTTGTATTCTTCCTGATACTTATTATCATCTCCTCTTGTGTTTTTAAGTTCGATTAATTGGCTATCTTTTTTTATAAAGTATCGGTATTGATCGTCTATGATATTCCATAGAAGGGCCAAGGTCCCATTGACCTCTGTTTTTAATTCGAGGGTCTCATTATTTACAACATAAGTATTTTGAGATTGAGCGCTAAATACTGCAGCTAACAGAATAAAAAAGAAAACATATTTTTTCATAGTAAATCGACATTGGGAGTGTTATAAATCTACTAAAAATAAATGACTGTAGATCATTTTTGATACTGACGTTGTTTCCAAGTATAGTTGCTGAAGAACATCATTACAACAACATAAATCACAAAAAACGGATAAATAATACTTGAAATTATAAAGGAGCGGATATAATGTATTTGATCAAAGAACTTAAGAGTAATTGAAATACATAACAGGTCAACAAATAATTTTGTTGTCCAAACCGCCAAAAAAAGCGTCCAACCTAAACTTCCAAAAAGCCATAGCATAGTGCATAAAATAATAGTTATATTCATGCCAATTACCACTAATCCCAAACCTTTATTTATGAAGTTTCTGTAGGCCGAAGATTTTTTTGCCCAACGAATACGCTGTTGAATCAGCTCTTCAAAGGACGGCTGTGCCGAAGTAAATACAATGGCATCTTTAGCCTTTAAATAATGCACTTGTTTAGGATATTTTTTTGTGGCCTTCTCTAGTAGAAAAATGTCATCACCACTGGACAAATGTAAATTTCCTTCAAACCCATTTAATTCGTAATAAAGCGCTTTTTGATAACATAAGTTCGCCCCATTACACAATAATGGTAAACCAATACCAAAAGCTCCAATGGTAATACCTTGAAGACTCATAAAATCTAGTACTTGAAATTCCTCCATAAACGATTTTGGTGGGTAATAGCACACTGGCCCTGCGATCATTTTGGAATAATTCCTTGTGATCATTGAATGATACGCCAGCAACCAATTTTGAGCCACAGTACAATCAGCATCAGTTGTCAGGATCCAATCATGTTGGGCATATTCAATGCCTAACTTTAGCGCCTCTTTTTTAGGAGATGAACCCGGATTACGGTTAAAAATAAGTTTCATAGAAAATTGTGAAGTAGACTTTGCTTTTGCTACCATATTAGATGATCCATCAGTAGATTGATCGTCAATGAAAATTATTTCAAAGAGATGTTTAGGGTATTTGATCTCATTTAGACTGCTTATTAGTTGAGGGAGATTGTGGGCTTCGTTTCTAAAAGGAATTAGAATACTAAATGTTGTGCCAGATGTATTTTCTTCCCAATCAAAATTTGGAATTTTATAGTTACCATAAACAAAAAGTAGAATGGTCAATGCATATAGTATGGTAATGCTATAAATAAATATCATGAGGTATGCGTATTGGATGGATACGAATGCTGCCATTTAAACTTCAATACAAAAAAGCTACCCACAATAGAAGGCAATATGAAATTAAATATCCACATTGTGGTTGTCACACTAAGAATAGTAATTGCATTGACTTGAACCATACCAAATAGATATACGGCAACACTGCCTTTAATCACAACATCAAATAGTGTAAAAGCAGGAACAAGTGACGATATTAGATATGTGCTTGTGATCAATAGCATGGCGTTGTAATAACTAACGTCGACACCAAATATTCGAAGTAAAAAGAAAAATTGAAAAGAAAAAATCAAATACCTAAAGACAGAATAAGCGATGTTCTTTAAATGGATTTTTGATGGGATAGACCTAACAAAGTCATAAACCTTTAGACAACTAAATCCTCTAATTGAAAACTTGTTTTGACCTATGGTAAAATATACTGCTGCTAATATGATTACAACCAAAGTCGCACCTTTTAGTATTTTGTCTTGAGGAATTACAATATTATAATGCTTAATAAAAAGGGTCAAACCTATAATTCCAAAAATTACAGTGCTGAACATTTGTGCCATATTGGATTGTAGATTAAGCAACAAAATATGCTTTCTCATCGTTTTATTATAGTATACAGCTTTTGCTGCATAATCTCCAATTCGATTGGGTGTGATTAGCGAAGCCGTTAAAGCTGCTAAACTTTGTTTTGAAGCTTCTGAAAATCGAATTGGGACAATTACAGATACTAAATTTTGCCATTTCTTAATTTCAAAAAACCAATTAAAAATGGTTAAAATCAACAATAAAATGATGTTTT
>CAYZKX010000135.1:0-6825 GCA_964479055.1 uncultured Flavobacteriaceae bacterium | reverse complement strand
CCATTTTCTCTAGCCAGGATCAGGATTTTACGAGCCACATCAATCCCACTTAGATCGATTCGCGGATCAGGTTCGGTATAGCCTTCAAATTGTGCGCGTTTCACGGTATCGTGGAAGTTGTTACGATCACTGAAATTATTGAAAACAAAATTCAAACTTCCCGATAGGACGGCCTGTATGTTGGTTACCTTATCACCAGAGGCGATCATATTATTTAAAGTATTTATAATAGGTAACCCTGCGCCAACATTGGTTTCGTATAAAAATGGTGCATTGTATTTCAAGGCGAGATCGTGTAGTGTTTTATAGTCATCATAACGCCCCGAACATGCTATTTTACTACAGGCCACTACAGCGATACTTTGCTTCAAATACTCTGGATATAATGCTGCAATCTTTTCATTTGCGGTGATGTCAACAAATATGCTGTTTCTTAAGTTCAATGCCACAGTAGTCTCCATAAAGCGCTTAATATTTGAGCTGTCGCAAAAATCAAAAGCTGATACCCAGTCGTCCAGATCAATACCTTCTTCTTTAAATACCATTTTTCGTGAATTGGCCATTCCGGTAATTCTCAGGTCAATATTATGTTTCTTGAGAATAAAGCTATGTTGATGTTGAATTTGATCAATTAAACGCTCGCCAACATTACCAACGCCTGCAATAAAAAGATTGATCTGTTTGGCGTCTGCTTCAAAAAACCGTTCGTGAAGCACATTTAAAGCCTTCTTGACATCTTTATTCTTAATAACAGCCGAAATATTGCGTTCAGAGGCGCCTTGAGCAATCGCTCTAATATTGACGTTGTTTTTCCCTAAAGCACTGAACATTTTACCGCTTATACCCTGATGATTCTTCATGTTATCACCAACAATAGCCACTATAGATAAATCCTTCTCAATAATAATAGGGTCGATCTTGTGATAGGCGATTTCATATTCAAAGGTCTTATCAATGGCATCTTTAGCAGTTTGGGCATCTTCTTGGTTGATTCCAAAACAAATTGAATGCTCAGATGAGGCTTGGGTTATGAGTACAATATTGATCTTCTCGTTAGCTAGGGTTTCAAATAAGCGTTTGCTAAAACCAGGAATGCCAACCATACCGTTACCTTGTAAGGTAAGCAAGGCGATCTCATTGATGTTACTTATGCCTTTTACAGGAGAGCCGTTGTCACTGGTGGATTCTGTAGTAATCAAGGTGCCTTTGTCCTTAGGTGCTAGGGTGTTTTTTATAACTATTGGAATATTTTTATCCAAAACAGGATGAACCGTTGGCGGATACAGGACCTTGGCACCAAAATGTGAAAGTTCCACTGCCTCATGGTAAGATATTTTCTCTATAGGCAAGGCGTTTTCAACGATCACAGGATTGGTGGTATACATGCCACTCACATCGGTCCAGATCTGTAGCTCGCTAGCCTCTAAAGCAGCAGCAATAATAGAAGCTGTATAATCGGAACCGCCTCGCCCTAATGTTGTGGATTCACCATTATTAGATTTTGCGATAAATCCAGGAATTAAAGTGATCGTATTATGATTGGAATTGAAGAATGATTCAATGGCTTTGTTTGTAGCTTTGAAATTCACTTCTGCATGTGTAAAATTACTATTAGTAACTATCAGATCTTGAGCATTTTTAAGAACAATATCTAAACTTTTGCTTTTAACAAAATCTGAAATTATATATGATGAAAGATCTTCCCCAAAACTCAGGAGTTTATCCGTCATTTTTGGCGAGAGCTCATTGACTAGAAATAAACCATCTAAAAGCTGTTCGAGGGCATTCATTTTTTCAAGAATCTCTTCCTCAACCAAAATCTTATTATTGCCCTTAATCAACCCACTGGCTATAGTAAGGTGTTTTTGCTTTATGGCATCAAAATCATCTTTGTATTGCTCATCTTTATTAACGGCTTTAAGTGCCGTTGAAAGCAGTTGATCAGTCACACCGCCAATGGCCGAAACTACTACTGCTAACCGATCTGATTGAGATGAATTTTTTAGTATATCGGCAACTTTACCAATATTTTCTACCGAACCTACAGAAGTACCTCCAAATTTTAATACTTTCATTTAAATTTCATTCGTAATGGCTAAGCAATACACCACTTCGTTAATTTAGATAAGATTAGTGAGTTGGCTAACAATTAATAGCTATTACAAAGTTATCAAATAAGAACAGTATCAATGTGTGATGAACGAAAAATATTTTAGTAGCTTACAAAATATTTTTATACACCCAATTTGCAGGTCAAAAATAGTATTTTTACCATCCGTTATTGAATTTCAACACTTGAAGCAACGCTTATGAAGATCTTTTCCAAAGAGCAAATATATGAAGGTGACAAACTCACCGCCGAACGCCAAAATATAACCTCTACTGAATTGATGGAACGCGCTGGTACACAAATATTTAATTGGATTCATGCGCGCATGCAAGGTGCTCAAGTACCTATACATGTATTCTGTGGTATTGGTAATAATGGTGGCGACGGCTTAGTAATAGCAAGACATCTTATTACCCATGGCTATAATGTTAAAACCTACATTGTTAATTGTAGCGATAAACGATCTAAAGACTTTCTGGCCAATTATGACCGTATTAAAACCGTAACTAAGGAATGGCCTTCGTTGTTGTCTTGTACTGAAGATTTTCCTGAAATTCATAAAGATGACATCATAATTGATGGCATTTTTGGAATAGGTTTGAACCGGCCAGCCGATAAATGGATTCAAGCACTTTTTCAACACTTTAGAGCCTCCAAAGCATTTACATTGGCGATTGATATCCCGTCAGGTCTGTATGCTGATAAGGCACCTGAAGACGAAAACGGCGTGGTTTGGGCCAATTATACGCTTAGCTTTGCTTCACCTAAACTGATCTTCTTTTTACCTGCTACAGCCAAATTCACAAAACAATGGGAGATATTAGACATAGGCCTTGATCAGGAATATGTTTATACTACAGTAACTGAAGCGGAACTCATTGGAAAATTTGAAGTTTTGCCAATGTATATCTCACGCGATAAATTTAGCCATAAAGGAACTTTTGGGCATAGCTTGATCATTGGCGGTAGTTATGGTAAAATAGGTGCTGTGAATTTAACAAGTAGAGCATGCCTTACTATTGGAGCCGGATTGGTAACCGCCTATGTTCCTAAATGTGGATATACTATTTTACAAACGGCTTTGCCGGAAGTGATGCTATTGACGGACACCAATGAAAATGTACTTAGTGCTATTAATTATACCTTAGAACCAAAGGTCATTGGTATTGGAATTGGCATGTCTACGGCCAAAGAAGTACAATCCGCGTTTAGAGATTTCATAAAATCAAACAAAACACCACTCGTAATTGACGCCGATGGCTTAAACTGCTTGGCTCAAGACCCTCAACTTCTTAAGCATTTACCTGAAAATACAGTGCTCACACCACATCGTGGTGAGTTAGAACGTCTTTTAGGTCCATGGAATGACGATTTTGATATGTTAGATAAAGCCAAGGCTTTCTCAAAAGAACATAAGGTGATTTTGGTCATTAAAGGTGCGCACACCATAACGATATTCAACCACCAGTTGTTTATTAATTCTACAGGTAATCCAGGAATGGCTACGGCTGGAAGTGGTGACGTGCTTACAGGTGTGATCACAGGTTTGATTAGTCAAGGATACCAAGCCGTTGCAGCGGCAATCTTTGGTGTCTATTTACATGGTAAAGCTGGCGATTTCGCTGCTCAAGAGATTGGATATGAGGCAATAATGGCTAGCGATATCATAAATTATTTGGGCGATGCCTTTATTGATCTTTTTAAAAGACCAGAGCAACCAAAAGAAGAGCCATCTGAAGAAGAATAAATTTTAGATATCCCGTTATATTTGGAATATATTTTGGGAATGTAGTAATTTGATACTCTTAATCTAATAAATGGAATCATTTCATATCATTTCAAACCAACCTTTAACACTTCAATGCATTAATGATGTGTTTCATTCTGATCTGCGATTAAAACTTTCTGATGAGGCTGCAGACCGCATTATAAAATGTCGTAAATATTTGGATGATAAACTCAATAGTCATGAAAAACCAATGTATGGCATAAATACAGGCTTTGGGTCGTTGCACAATGTAAAAATTAATGATGAGGATCTGTCCAAACTTCAAAAAAATCTCATGTTGTCTCATGCCTGCGGATTGGGAGACACAGTGCCTCAGGAGATCGTGAAATTAATGCTGTGGTTCAAAGTACGTTCCCTAAGTTATGGGAGGAGTGGCGTGCAATTAAAAACAGTAGAGCGACTAATTGATTTTTACAATCATAGCATTTACCCTATTGTGTACACACAGGGTTCATTAGGTGCATCGGGTGACCTTGCACCTTTAGCACATTTGGCATTACCGTTGATAGGTGAGGGCGAGGTATGGTATAACAATGAAGTGGTTTCAGCCAAGGACATACTCCAAAAATTTGGATGGAAACCCATACAGTTAAAATCAAAAGAAGGACTGGCCTTATTGAATGGCACACAATTTATGAGTGCCTATGGTATTTTTTTACTGCTTAAGAGTTATAAACTTTCCTATCTGGCCGACCTCATTGCTGCGATGTCTCTCGACGCATATGATGGCCGTATTGAACCGTTCAATGAATTGGTACATTTGGCCAGACCGCACAATGGGCAACTAAAGACTGCAGAACGCATTAGAGCATTTTTAGATGGAAGTCAGATCATAAATCAGGATAAGAAACATGTTCAAGACCCTTATTCATTTCGTTGTGTTCCACAAGTGCATGGTGCCACCAAAGACACCTTGAGCTTTGTAGCTAAAACCATGGTAACCGAAATCAACGCGGTTACTGATAACCCGAACATTTTTGTTGAGGAAGATAAAATTATTTCTGGAGGAAACTTTCATGGCCAGCCTTTGGCTTTTGCATTAGATTATTTGAAAATCGCCATGTCTGAATTAGGAAATATTTCTGAAAGGCGCATTTTTCAATTGGTATCGGGATTGCGTGGATTACCAGACTTCCTTGTTGATAACCCGGGTCTGAATTCTGGATTGATGATTCCACAATACACTGCAGCCAGTATAGTAAGTGCCAATAAACAATTGTCGACACCGGCGAGTATTGATTCCATAGTAAGTTCTAATGGACAAGAAGATCATGTGAGTATGGGAGCAAATGCCGCGGTTCAAGCATATTTGGTGGTCACCAATATTCAACGCATCTTGGCCATAGAATTGTATAATGCCTCTCAGGCTTTATTTTTTAGAGAACCACTTAAATCATCCACATATATCTGCTCCATTTTAAGGGCTTATCGTAAAGAGGTCAAACGCGTTTCAAAGGATCGCTTTTTACATTCAGATCTCGATAAATCGATAGAATTTTTAAGAAGCTTAACCATTGAAAATGAGGCGCTTTTTGATTAAAATATAAGATTTTTGTATTCGTTTAAATACTCAAAAATTAGTTAAAAGCGCTTTCAATTTCGGTCTCAATAGCCGTTTTAATTTGATTTATTTCCTTAGGAGTCACGATCTAAAATATGTTTAGCCCATATTCTGGCATCTTCTAAATTATCAAAAATCTCAAAAGGTTTATTTAAAAATAATTTTTCAACGGCGGCATTGGCCCTTGAAACTGGCTTTTCAGCAATAACACCAAAACCGGCTAGATTTTTAATTTTTGAGGTCTTGACATAGATCGCTGGATCCACAGAATACGAGTTCTTTCTATGGGTGAGATAAACAAAGGGTTGGTCTTTAAAATAAGAATCTACAATATTTTCCAAAACGCTGTTGTGCTCTGGTGTGATATGTGTTCCTGCGAAGATAACCACTACCATATAGCGTTTGTAGACTGTAACACTACAAAAATCGAATGTTAGTGTTTTAGACATATCTTAAAGTTACAAAATATGCCACAAACTAAAAACTCTGCCTATTGGCAGAGTTTTTATCATTAAAATTAAAATTTATGATTTAGTTGGTTTCTGTGAACGCTCAACTTTTACGGATAAGTTCTCAGCCTCCTTATCGAGATCCATTTTAATGGTGTCTCCTTCGGCAATCTCATTGTTTATGATCTCTTCTGCCAGCGTATCTTCAATGTACTTCTGAATGGCACGTTTTAAAGGTCTAGCACCATATTGTTGGTCAAAGCCTTTATCGGCAATAAAATCTTTGGCCTTCTTGCTTAATTTAAGAGTATAGCCCAAATCTTTGATGCGAAGGATCAATTGTGCCAACTCAATATCAATGATCTTATTGATATCTTCTTTCTCAAGTACATTAAATATGATCACATCATCAATTCTGTTCAAGAATTCAGGAGCGAACGCTTTTTTCAAAGCATTTTCAATCACACTTCGGGCATTCGCATTGGCATTTGCCGCCCGAGCTGCTGTTCCAAACCCAACTCCTGATCCGAAGTCTTTCAACTTTCTTGAACCAATATTAGACGTCATAATGATAATCGTGTTTCTAAAATCGATCTTTCTGCCTAGACTATCGGTTAAGTAGCCATCATCCAGTACTTGTGGAAGCATATTGAATACATCAGGATGTGCCTTTTCAACTTCATCAAGGAGAACAACTGCATACGGTCGTCTCCGAACTTTCTCAGTGAGTTGACCGCCTTCTTCATAACCTACATATCCTGGAGGAGCACCTATTAATCTAGAGATGGCAAACTTCTCCATGTATTCACTCATATCGATTCTAATTAGAGCGTCTTCACTATCAAAAAGCTCACGAGCTAACACTTTGGCTAACTGCGTTTACCTACTTCTGTTTGAACTAAAAATATAAATGAAC